>JBKCZS010000077.1:0-5924 GCA_046337925.1 bacterium
CGCACCCGACAGATCCGGACACTTCCATGGCGAATCTCAATCTTGTCCAGGCCATCAACCTCGCGCTCATCCAGGAGATGGAGAAGAACGAGAACATCGTGCTTCTCGGCGAGGACATCGGCGTCAACGGCGGCGTGTTCCGCGTCACCGAAGGCCTGCAGAAGCGCTTCGGCGAGAAGCGCGTATTCGACACGCCGCTCGCGGAGTCGGGCATCATCGGCCTCTCGATCGGCCTCGCGATGGGCGGCCTGCACCCCGTGCCCGAGATCCAGTTCGAAGGCTTCCTCGGCCCGGCGTACGACCAGATCTGCTCGCACGCCGCGCGCATGCGCAGCCGCACCCGCGGCGCGTTCACCGTGCCGATGACGATCCGCATCCCGGTCGGCGGCGGCATCCACGCGCCCGAGCTCCACAGCGATTCGCCCGAGGCGATCTACGCGCACACCCCCGGCCTCAAGGTCGTGATGCCGAGCTCGCCCTACGACGCGAAGGGCCTCCTGGTGTCCGCGCTGCGTGATCCGGACCCCGTCCTCTACTTCGAGCCGAAGCGCATCTACCGCGCGTTCCGCGAGGAAGTGCCCGAGGACGAGTACACCCTGCCGATCGGCAAGGCGCGCACGGTGTGCGAAGGCACCGACCTCACCATCGTCAGCTGGGGCGCGAGCGTCATCCAGTGCATGCAGGCGATCGAAAAGTCGGGCAAGTCGATCGAGCTGATCGACCTCCGCACGATCTACCCGTTCGACATCGACGCGATCGAGGCGAGCGTGAAGAAGACCGGCCGCTGCGTGGTCGTCCACGAGGCGCCGCTCACCTGCGGCTTCGGCGCCGAGATCTCGGCGCGCATCATGGAGCGCTGCTTCCTCCAGCTCGAGGCGCCCGTCCAGCGCGTGGCCGGCTTCGACACCACGATGCCGTACTACAAGCTCGAGCTCGACTACCTGCCCGACGCCACGCGCGTCGTGCGGGCGATCGAGGACTGCCTCGCGTACTGACGCCGAAGTCGGCGCTTCATCTCGGGTCCACCGACTTGGTCGCTCGCGTTTCGTCATCGATGTTCGATGATGTTTCGTGAGGTCGTCCCTCCGCTCAGGCGACAGTCGAGCGCTGTATGTCCGTGCATTTCCGAAGAGGTGCTGCGAAAGCGACGCCTGCACGCCCAAACGGGAGCACGACCGTCGATCCGTCCGTTTCGCGACGCCGCGCCGATCGACTGAAAGAGCCGCAAACCGGCAGGGAGTCGCTTGATCGCTTGTCCGCGCACGGCAATCTGCGGGCATGTCCGATCTCGAGCCGCGCCGCTGCGCGGAAACCAACCAGTTGCATGCGGCCGAGCCGCGGGGCCGCCAGCGTTGGCGGACGCAACGGTTCTTCGATCTCGCGGTCGCCGCGTCGGGCCTCGACCCGAGGCGCGTCGCCCGCGCGATGCGCATCGACATCCGATCGCTCTCCGAGATGCGCGAACTGCCGACGCTGCACTACATCGCGCGCATCGCAGAGGCACTCGGGATCGACGCGGGAAGCGCGGCGGCCGTCATCGGTCTTGGAGCGGACTGCACGGCGCGCTGCAGCCGCGACGACGAAGTCCTCCCGGAGCGGGTCGTCCGCGCGGATCTCGACGACGACGCGACCGCGCTCTGCATCTTGGCCGAGCGGCTGGGCACCGATGCGCACGACCCTTCGGATCTCGCGCTGTCGATTCTGTGCAGCGCACGCGCCGAATCCGCCTCGGGAGAGGTGCGCGCGGCCCATCAGCGCGCCCAGTCGGCGCTCGACATCGGGATCTCGCCGGCCTGGAGACCGGTCGCCGAGGAGTTGATCGGCGCGATCGAGGTCGATGCGGTGCTTGGCGACGCGTGGATGCCGGTCGACCGATCCCGCATCGCGGCGGGCGCGGCGGTCTCGTCGCTCCGTCGGCAGCGCCTCCGCATCGATGCATCGGTCGATGCCGTGAGCGCGCGCGCGATTGCAGGGGCGCTCGCAGTCGCGATGCTGCGGGAATCGATCCGCAGCGAAGGCAGGTGCAGCGAACACATCGCCGCACTCCGGCGGGTGCTCTCCGAGTCCTCCGAGCGCGAGTGTCCGGACGCAGTGGCGTGGACGGCGTCGATCGCAGGCATCGCGGCGCTCCGGCTTCGCGAGTGCGCCGCGCTTTCCGATCGAGACGAGCGCGCCGCGATGTCGCTCTTCGTGAGCGCGCAGTTCGCGATCGACGAGCGCGTCGCGGACTTCGGTGCGAACGCACCGATGCCGTTGCTCCGCCGCCGGCTTCGGCTCGCGCTGCACGAGTGGTGCGACCGCGCGCGCAGGGGAGAGCTGTCGTCCGCATTGTTCGACGAGGTGGACGATCGGGAGGTCAAAGCGATGTTTGTCCGCTTCCCAAGGGCACGCACCGCATGAGTTGGTAACTGATCGAGGCGAGAAGTGACAAGAAAGGTCTTTGAACGGCAGCATCGACTTGTTGGAATCAATCGCACGGTGTGCCAGCGCTTCGTCGCGCCGACGGCATGCCGGGAAGGAGTCGCACGATGATGGATGACGCAATCACGGCGGACACGGCGCGCGAGGCGCTCGCGCGCGTTCGGCTCGAGGAACTGCAGGCGCTGGCGCGGACCTACCGCAACTGGTCCGTCAAGGAACTTGCGAACGCGCTTGGCCGCCAGCCGGGCCGCCTCGTGCCCGAGAGCGGCATGCCGAAGATCGACCTCGTGGTCTCGCTTGCGCGTGCGCTCGATTGGCCCATCGAGGCGGTCGTCGAGCATCTGGTGAAGCCCGATGCGGCCGCGCGTCCGCCGATGCACGGAGACGGACGGACGGACTTCGCCTCGCTCTACAACGCGAGCCTCGAGAAGCGCCTCGGACGCGACTACTTCGAGGCGATTCGTCTTGCGGTGCGTGCAGGAAGCGTCGCCGACACCCCGACGCGCCGCGCGGCGGCGAGCGTCATCGAGTCCGATGCGCACGAAGCGTCGGGTTCGTATCTCGAAGCGCTCCGCTGCCTGCGCAGCGTGGCGCAGCTCGACGGCGTCGAACTCTGCTGGCGGCTCCTCATCGACGCGAAGATCGCGAACATCCTCTTCATGCAGGGGAACCGCACCCAGGCGATCGGCATCGCCTCGACGGTCCTTGAGTACGCGGCACGGACCGATGCGGGCCATGTCGCGCTCCTCGCGCAGTCGCTCGCGCTCTGGGCGCGTGCCCACGCGCTGCGATCGTCGATCCCCGTGGCGAACTTCGACGCCTGGAAGCCGATGGCTGCCTCGGCCGAGCAGGACTTCCGAACCTGCGGCGACATCGCGGAGGAACTGCGCGCGTCGGAGCACGGGTACGGCGATCGGAACCTGACCTTCACGACATCGATCGATGTGTCCATGCTCGAGCTCCGAGCGCTTCGGGATCACGAACAAAGCGGCGCGATCCTGACGAGCCTGCTCGAGGTGGTGCGCGAGGGCGGCGCTGTCTCGCCCGGCGTCAGCGAACGCAAGGCGTGGGCCGCGATCGCGCTCGCCAACACCGCGAAGCGCTTCGTGAGCGACGACATGCAGCTGTGGGGCATGCTCGAGCTCGCCTCCGCCGCGCTGCGCGCACATGCCGCCGCGACCTCGAACTGGTACTTCGCCCACCAGCACCTCGAGCTCGACAGCGAGCGCCGTCGTCGGCTCGGCACGCTCGCGCACGGCTCGCGCACACTCGACGCGACGGAAGCCAAGCTCGTCGCGGGAGTGCTCGGACATGTCCCTGCCTCTCGCGCGCGCGCCGACGACTACTTCACCCTCTACGCCACGCGGGAGGGTTCGCGCCCATGAAACCAGCCATCAAGCAATCGCCCCGCCTGATCGGCGTCGCGGTCCTCTCGCTGCTCGCCGGCGTTTCCGTCGTCGCCGACACGGGCTCGCCGCCGCCTCCCGCGTTCGGCGTCGGGATCCCCTCGCCCGCGACCAAGGGTCAGATCAAGGCCTATGAGGAGGTCGTGCTGCCGACCTATCTGGCGTCCCTGCCGAACGGCCTCGAGTCCGACTCCTACCCGATGTTCGTGATGTTCCTCGCGACCTACCCGTGCAGCAACCTCGAGCGCGCCGTCTATTGCCATCTCTATCTTCAGGATCGACAGGTGCTTGCGGACATATGAGAGACCGGTTGGCGGCGCCGGAATCCATGCGGCGGGGGCCGGGTTACGGGCGATTCCCCAGAGAAACCCAAGGGAATCTCGGAATTCTCTGACAGAGTGGACGGTCGTCTTGCGCCTACGGCCTCGGAGAGTTCGGTAGGTCCGCGGTGGGCGGTCTCAACTCCCCATATTCCGGGTTTTTCAAGGATCTCTCCCTATGAAGATCGCAGCATTCGCCCTCGCAGCGGCCGTCACCAGCGTCTCCTCGGCAGCCTTCGTAGAGTACTACACCGTCAAGACCCAGACCACGAACTCGGGCATCGACCTCGATGTCTATGTGCTGTTCGCCCGCTTCAGCGGCTCGACGGACACGATCGTGAACGCGTTCAACTTCAACCGCGTCGATGGGACCGCGACGAACCTGTTCTATCACAAGGACCTTTCGACCGGCACCACCGCTCCGTATCCGCTGACCAAGGCGGCGGGTACCTGGAATCCGGGCCAGACTGGCTCCGTGACCGCGAACCGTCCCTTCGACTCGTGGCTCACGATCGGTGGTTCGACCGGCGCCGGCAATTCGACCAACGCCGATCCGTCGTGGCCGGCTGCGGGTGGCTCGTGGAACCGCCCCGATGTCCCGAACGGCGTGAACGCCGGTTGGTTCAACTCGAATCCGCCGAACCTGCAGGGTCGCGTCGGCGCGAGCTTCACGAACGGCACGAACACCGTGACCACCGCCTCCGACTCCGTCCGCCTCGGCCAGTTCGTGGTTGACCGTAACGCGAACGGCGGCACTTGGAATCTGAAGATCGGCTACACCGACGGCGTCTCGACGACCGTCCTCTTCGCCGAGACCACCTTCAGCCTCCCGACTCCGGGCGCCGTGGCGCTCCTCGGCCTCGCGGGCCTCATCGGCCGTCGCCGCCGCTGAGCCGGTCCTCACGCATCGATCACCCGCGCGCCGCACGGGCTTCCCGTGCGGCGCGTTTCATTTGTGTTTCATGAGCCGAAACGGATCCTAAACCATCGCTTGACGGACGCCCGACGCCCGCATCGCGGATTGTTCAGGCCGTGCGCAAGGATCGTGAATCGTCTCGAACGGCTGACTTTCGGCGGCGTGGACTTGCGCGTTGCATGCGGGAGCACGGCACCAACGTGGGTGGCGCACTTCCCGATCCGTACCAGCCAGAGTCCCTTCGAAGGAATCCCTCACCATGAAGATCGCAGCATTCGCCCTCGCAGCGGCCGTCACCAGCGTCTCCTCGGCAGCGTTCGTCGAGTATGTCGTCGTCAAGACCCAGACCTCGAACTCGGGCATCGACCTCGATGTCTACACGCTCTCGGCCCGCTTCAACGGCGCGACCGACACCATCGTCAACGCGTTCAACTTCAACCGCGTCGACGGCTCGGCGACGAACATGTTCTATCACAAGGACCTGTCGACCGGCACCACGGCTCCGTATCCGCTGACCAAGGCCGCGGGCACCTGGAACCCGAGCCAGACCGGCTCGGCCGCCGCGAACCGTCCGTTCGACTCGTACCTCACGATCGGAGGTCTCGCTAGCGCGACCAACTCGACCAACGCAGACCCCTCGTGGCCGACCGCGGGCGGATCGTGGAACCGCCCCGATGTCCCGACCGGCGCGAATGTCGGCTGGTTCAACTCGAACCCGCCGAACCTCCAGGGCCGCGTCGGCTCGGCCGGCAACACCGCGACCGATGTCCGCCTCGGCCAGTTCGTGGTCGACCGCAACGCGAACGGTGGCACCTGGAACCTGAAGATCGGCTACACGGACGGCGTCTCCACGACGGTGCT
>JBKCZS010000078.1:0-5633 GCA_046337925.1 bacterium
TCAGCGCGGCGCGGGCGCGGTCGGCGCTGCCGGCGCGCCGGGCTCCATCACTTCGATCAGCTCGACATCGAAGATCAGCGTCGCCTTCGGCGGGATCGGGCCGCGGCCGCGCTCGCCGTAGGCAAGCGCGAAGGGGATGACGAGCTTGCGCTTGCCGCCGACCTTCATGTTGCCGACGCCCTCGGTCCAGCCGGGGATCACGCCACCAAGCGTGAACTGCGCGGGCTGGCCGCGGTCGACGCTCGAGTCGAACTTCGTGCCGTCGGTGAGCCAGCCGGTGTAGTGCACGGTGACGGTCGTGTTGCGGCCGGCCGGCTGCGCGCCCGTGCCCTCGACGAGGTCGACGAACTGCAGGCCGCTCGGGAACGAGAGGAGTTCGCCGGTGAACGGCGCGCCCGGGAAGCGCGGCTTCTCGGTGTCGCTGACGACCGCGCCGTCCTTCGCGTTCAGCACGACCTCGTGCGCCTTCGATCCGGCGTAGATGAGCACGCGGGCAACCGCCGGCTCCGCGCTGAAGTCGAGCGTCGCGCTGCGGACGACGCCGTCGTGACGCTCCTTCGCGGCCTTGATGGCGCTTGCGACGGTGATCGTCGGCGCGCTCACATCGCCGGACATCGCGTCGACGAGGACCTTCTTCGTCATGCCGCCCGATGCGACGAGGATCTCGTAGCGCAGGCTGCCAGACATGGCGGCGCGGGCATCGACGCAGGAGCCGTTGGCGGCGGTCTCGGCGAGTTCGATCGCCTGGGTCAGCGTGAACTTGGCGGCCGAGAGGGTCTGCTCGACCTCGGCGGGATCGAGCGGAATCGAGGTGTAGTCGGGGGTGGAAGGGGGCTGGGTCATGGCGAGTCCGCCGGCGACCGCGAGGGTCGAGGCCAGGGTCGAGGCGAGGAGTGCGAGGCGCTTCATGGAATGGCTCCTTGGGGGCGTTGGAATCCGGAGGCGGGATGCTAGCATTTGCGTACGCGGTGCTTTCGACCGCAGGGGCGGGCCTCGAATCCGCCGCATGGCGCGGGGCAGCGATCGGAATCCATCAGGAGCAAGTCATGCCGACCATCGTTGAATCGACTCAGAAGCGTCTTGGCCGTCGGATCGCGCTTTCGGGCATCGCCCTCGCCGCGCTGGTGCTCGGGACGGCCGGTTGCGATCAGCACGACGCCGACGAGCCGCGTGGAGGCGGCTATGTGGAGGAGACGACCGAGAATCAGGACCAGTCTGGCCTGCCGCAGCCCGAGGCCCGCAGCGCGCTCGGCAAGGCCAAGCAGCGCGCGGAGAAGCTCGTGAACGAGGATGTGGCGGAGTACAACAAGAAGCTCGAGGAAGCGATCGACGGCAAGACCCCGTGAGCGCCGAGGCGCGTGCGGCTGACCGCAGCGCGCCTTTCCTGCGTTCGCGGTGAATCCGTGCCGACACCCCAAGCGATATCCCAAGCCGCGGCCCAGCGCCGCGGCTGTTCTGTTCCGTCGAGACTCTTCAGGAGGCCCCATGATCGCTCCGCAGCAAGCACATTCCTGCTCCCACTGCACCGCCGACGACCTTCTTGAAGACGATGGGATCATGGCCTCCGCGTGCGGCGAGGGTGCCCACCCCCGTTCGGTCGCCGGTGCCGCCGTCGACCAGCCGCGCATCGCGCGCGCCGTGCGCGAGATCCTCTTCGCGATCGGCGAGGACCCGGACCGCGACGGCCTCCTCGACACGCCGAAGCGCGTGGCGAAGGCGTACGCCGAGATGTTCCGCGGGCTGTCGGAGAACGCGTCGACGCACCTCGCGCGCGTCTTCGAGCAGCGCTCGGACGAACTCATCACCGTCACGAACATCAACTTCTTCTCGGTGTGCGAGCATCACCTGCTGCCGTTCCACGGCCAGGCGCATGTCGCGTACATCCCGAACCACGGCCGCGTGGTCGGACTGTCGAAGCTCGCGCGCACCGTCGAGGTGTTCGCGCGGAGGCCGCAGCTCCAGGAGCGGTTCACCGACCAGATCGCCGACGCGCTCGTCGAGCATCTCGACGCGACCGGCGTCGTGGTGATGGTCGAGGGCGAGCACATGTGCATGAAGAGCCGCGGCGTCCGCTCGCACGACGCGCGCATGACGACCTTCGCGCGCCGCGGCGTCTACGCCGCCGACGAGTCGCGCGGCATGCAGGCGGTGCAGCTGGTGCGGGATATCGCGCGGAAGGGCTGATTCGCGCCAATGGCCTCCGCCGCAAGCTGCGGCCGCTCAAAACTTGGGTGCCAGCAGGCCTTCGCCTGCTGTGACTTCGTCGGGCAACGCCCGTCGGCGCCGCTGCACGGCACGTGCCAGTCAGTGCCAGGCACTGCATGGCGCGTGCCGTGTACATTCGAGGGGACCGTGCGCTGATGGGCGCGGCGCCGTTTGCAGGTCTCTCTCGGGAGGAACCACGGTTGAAGCGTTCCACGGTTGGTGAAACCTCGCCGCGCGTCCAGCCGCCTCGGCGCCCTCGGTGGGGCCGCGTGCGACCGACGGTTGGATTCTTGGCGGCTGGGTTCTCGCTTCAGTACGCCGTCGCGATCGTGTCATCGTTTCTCGCGCACCAGCAGGGGATCTACCCTTCGGAGTATCGAGTTGCGTGGGCAAACTGGGTGCTGGAGCGGTTCGTCCACGACCCGCGCGACGCCTCCATGGTCAAGGCGTGGCCTCAGGACACGAGTGCGGAAGACCGCCCCGACCTCCGAGTGGACCCCTTCTGGAACCCGTTTGACCCAAGCGTTTGGCTCGCCCAGCCTGGGTTCGCGGTTGAAATGTCTGGGATCCCCGTCAGTCTCGTCCAGTGCTTCGAAGGCGGCGGGTTCCTCGGTGAGACTTGGGTGGCGTTCGCTCCGATCAAGCTGCGCGACCCCGCGGAGGAACTCCCCAGTCAGCATGATGCGCCAACCGTCGAAACCGTGACCGGGTGGTGGATGCAAGAGTGGCGAGACCCGAGGACTCGGTCCATTCATGACAAAGACATCCTCGATCTCCGAGCACACAGGCTTCGGCCTTTCGGTTCCGGCCCGTCTGACGAAGGGTATCTCTTTGTTATCGATGACAACGACGACATTCAGAAGTTCGATTGGGTCCAGCACCTTCTCGATACCTCGACTCTCCGCGTGACACCTCCGCGTTGGGTGGAGCTGCAGGGACTGCTCGATCGCGCCGCTGCGAAGACCGAAGACCCAATGCGCCCGTTCGGGCTCCTTTCGAGGGCGTGGGGTTTCCCGTTTCGCTCAGCCATCGAGCGCGCGGAACTGCAGCGCCGGCCGCTGCGCTTCGTCGAGGGTGGGGTCGACGGCTGGTATGCACCTGACTGGGAAGTGCTGTCGTACGACGGCGTCAGGGTCGGGGTCTCTGACCCGTTCAAGCAGTCCGATTCGAGCGTGGGCGTTGCGATCCAGCCGCTCTGGACCGGGGCGGTGCTGAACTCCGTGATCTACGCGCTCGTGCTGTGGTGGGTGTGGCGCGCGCTGGCGGCGCTGTGTGCGCTTCCGCGCGTACTTCGTGCGCGCCGCGGCGCATGCCGCGCGTGCGGTCACCCGCTCGCCGGGCTCGCGCGCTGTCCCGAATGCGGGGCCATCGTGAGGTAACGCGTGCGGTGCACGAGCCGTGCATCTTGGGCGGGATTGAGCGATGTCCTGTGGTACAAGTAGCCCGTGGCGGATTCGGTGGAGCCTCTCATCGACATTCTCACCGTGATCGGGTTCGCTGCGGTCATGGTCGTGGCGCTCTGGTGGCGGCCTCGGACGATGGTGTTTCGGGAAGGGCTGTGTAGCGACTGCGGGCATGCGATCGCCGAGGGGGTGTGGCCCCTTTGTCCTGAGTGTGGTTCCGATCTCGCGGGTCAGCAAACGGCCGTATGGCGGCGGGTTCGCGCTCGGCGCAGGTGCGTGGGAATCGCACTGGTCGCGATCTTGGTGGCCGTGCCCGTCGTTCCTTGGCTCGTCCAAGCGCGGTGGGTTTCGCAGTTTGTTCATCAAGAGATGGGCGGGCGGATCATGCTGCTTCCGGTCCGATTCGTGGGATCAAAGGACGGATGGCTTGCACCGGAGGAGCGTGAGAGCGTCTTCAACGGCCGGCCCGAACGGATCAACTTCACCGCGCCGCAAGCTGCTGTGACGATCGAGCGGAAGGGCGAACGCTGGGTTCGCGTTCCCGGTGGGGACGCGATGATGGCGGAGGATGTCGTTGCGGCGTTGCGCGTCACCGACGCTGCGTTCCCCGCACTTGTCGAGTCGCTGCTTTCCGAAGACTGGAAGATGACGAAGGCGAAGTTCTCGAGGGAAGAACTCGCCTTCATGGCAACGACGCCGACGATCTTCTTCGATTCGCACAGCTGGTCGTATCCCCTGAAGCCGCTTGCGCGGTGCACCGGGATCATGATCGCGGGAGTTGCGCTCGTCGCCATTCTGGCGGTTCGGCGGCGTGCATCGGCGTGACACCATCATGGCCCGCACCGACCTTCGCACGCCGCGGCGTCTACGCCGCCGACGAGTCGCGCGGCATGCAGGCGGTGCAGCTGGTGCGGGACATCGCGCGGAAGTCGTGACTTGAAGCCGAGCGCGCAGCGCGAGCCCCGAACCGTGAGAGGCGACAGTCAAAATGGGTGGCACTACTTCCCGTAGTGGTTTCGCCCCCGTATCGCCACACCAACCGATCTCGACCAACCCGGCGCCGCGCTACTAGAAGTAGTGGCACCCAATTGGGCTGTCGACCTGATGGGATTGTCGCTTGGGCTTCGCCCTCGGCAGCGCGTGGCGCTCATCCGTTCAGCGCCTGCCGATCCGCCGGGACGATCAGCCTGTGCACGCACGGCGACTTGCCTTGGATGTGGCCGCGGCATACCCCGATCGGCGTACCCAGTGGAGGGCACTTGACACAAAATGTCATCTTGTTTCTTGACAAACCATTGGGGGGGGGTAGGTTCGCCAAGCCCCCGCGCCGAGCGTGTCGCTCGCCACGGCGGGACGCGATCACCTCGAAGCAGGAGACGGCACGATGGCGACCTTCACGGATTGGATGCGGCTGGGAGAGGCCCGGATGACACCGCTTGCGACGCTCGCGCTCGGCGCGGGAATGGCGCTGTTCGCGCCCGAAAGCGCCGATGCCGCGCATCCCACGACCGGCGAACGCAGCGTCTCAGGCGTGCGCATCACGCTCGGCGAGGAAGGCCGCCGCTGGACGCTGGTGCCGACCTTGCTCGACGGGAAGGTCGAGTCTTTCCTCGCGCTTCGCGAGGACCTGGCCTACGGCGAGAACCTCACAGCGGTCTGGTACCGCAAGGTCGCAGGTACCGACGGCACGGAGTCGTGGGAGACGAAAGCGTTCGAGGACCAGGACCAGTCGAAGGCGATCCGCGCGGTGAAGCTGGCGCTGGCGCTCGGGGACTCGACGGACGAATCGTGGCCAGTCGCCGTGGCGGCGGTCGCGGCGGCCGAGCCGGAGCCGATGGTCAAGGGCGTGCTCGAGTCGGACGCGCTCGCGCCGCTTGTTGCAGACCTCGATGACCCACAGCCGCTCGTCGAGATGCTCGAGGGCGCGGGCTGGAAGGCGGCGTGGATCGGGCCATTGGAAGTCGTGGCGGTCGCAACGGCCGAGCCCGATGCTGTCGCGTGCGCGAAGACGGTGGTGCTGGCGGC
>JBKCZS010000079.1:0-40473 GCA_046337925.1 bacterium
GCGCTACGCACAGGCGTGGGAGTTCCTGCGCAAGCTGATGCTCGCGCTGCCGCCCGAGAGCCCGCGCGCGACCGAGATCGCGAACGCGCTGCGCGACATCCACGCGTCGATCGACGCGCACGACCCTGTGCCCGGCATGGAGGACACGGCCTCCGCACTCGATGAACTCCTGAAGGGCGGCGTCCACGAGCCCGCAACCGCGTGCGTGGCGGTCGGTCACGCGCACATCGACACCGCGTGGCTCTGGCCCCTGCGCGAGACGCGCCGCAAGTGCCTGCGCAGCTTCGCGAATGTGCTGCGGCTCCAGGAGCGCTTTGCGAACTTCCACTTCCTCTGCTCGCAGGCGCAGCAGTACGAGTATGTGAAGGAGGACGCGCCCGAGCTCTACGCGCAGATCAAGAAGCGCGTCGCCGAAGGCCGCTGGGAGCCGGGCGGCGCGATGTGGATCGAGCCCGACTGCACCTGCCCGTCGGGCGAGAGCTTCGTGCGGCAGATCATCCACGGCACCGGCTTCTGGACGAAGGAGTTCGGCGCGCGCGGCAAGCAGCGCTTCCTCTATCTCCCCGACACCTTCGGCTTCCCGCCGTGCCTGCCGCAGATCGCGCGGCTCGCGGGCCTCGACACCTTCATCACCAACAAGATGAGCTGGTGCGAGACGAACAGGTTCCCGCATGTCACCTTCGACTGGCGCGGGCTCGACGGCACCGAGATCCTCACGCACCTGACGCCCGGCCACAACTACAACTCGTCGATCGAGCCGGCCGACATGCTGTACGGCGAGAAGAACCTCGTCGTGCAGGACGGGCAGAGCTTCTTCTCGAGCGCGATCCCCGTGTGGCTGCAGCCGTTCGGCTTCGGCGACGGCGGCGGCGGCCCGACCGACTGGCAGATCGCGCGTGCCGAGATGGCGGCCGATTGCGCGGGTCTGCCGCGCTTCGAGCAGCACCGCGTCGATGTCTTCTGCGGGCGGCTGCACGCTGGCCGCGACGCGCTGCGCACGGCGGGACGCCCGCTCGCTGCGTGGGACGGCGAGCTCTACCTCGAGCTTCACCGCGGCACCTACACGAGCCAGGCGTGGCTCAAGCGGCAGAACCGCCTGGCCGAAAGCGCGCTGCGCGATGTCGAGGCGCTCGCGTGCTCGCTGCCCGCGATGAAGGCGAAGGACCTCGCCGCGTTCCGCGCGCGCATCGACCGCGCGTGGAAGACGCTGCTTCTCAACCAGTTCCACGACATCCTGCCGGGCTCGTCGATCGAGGCCGTCTACAACGACGCGCGCGAGGATCACGCGGCGATCAGCGAGGTCGCGCACGCCGAACGCGACGCGCTCGAGGATGGATTCGCGCGCCTCGCCGACACCCGCGGCATGAAGCGGCCCGTGCTCGTGCGCAACACGGCATCGACCGCGCGCTGCGGCGTCGTGAAGGTGGGCGACGCGCTCATCGAGGCGCGCGAAGTGCCTGCGCTCGGCGTCAAGGTGATCGACGCCGCGGAGATCGGGCCGTTGCCGCATGCGGTCGAGGTGAAGGCCTCGAAGCGCGGCGTCACGATGTCGAACGGCATCGTGCGCGTCGCGATCGATCTCGCGGGCCGCATCGCGGAGCTCGAGCATCTCGGCACGCGGCGCGTGGCAAACATGCGCGACGCCGCGGGCCGCGCGCTGCCCTTGAACCAGCTTGCGCTCTACGAGGACCGCCCGCGCCGCTGGGAAGCGTGGGACACCGACCGCGACTACTTCGACAAGTGCGATCTTGTCGACGGCGACTGCGAGATCGCGGTCGTCGAGTCGCATCCGCTGCGCGGCGAAGTGCGCGTCGAGCGCGCGATCGGCGCGAAGAGCCGTCTCTGGCAGACCTACCGGCTCGATGCCGCGAGCGGCCGCGTCGAGGTCTTCACCGAGGTCGAGTGGCATGAGACGCAGCGGCTGCTGCGCGCGCTGTTCCCGCTCGATGTCCGTGCGCGGCACGCGTGGTTCGGCACGCAGTTCGGCGCGATCGAGCGGCCGATCCACCGCAACACGAGCTGGGAGGAAGCGCGCTTCGAGCTTCCGGGGCACGCGTGGATGGACGCGTCGGAGCCGGGCTTCGGCGTCGCGGTGCTCGACGACGGCCGCTACGGCCGCAGCGCGATCGCGACGGCGGAAGGCGCGACGCTCGGCCTTTCGCTCCTCAAGAGCCCGCTCTTCCCCGACCCGAACTGCGATCGCGGCGCGCATGCGTTCACCTATGCGCTCATGCCGCACGCGGGCGACTGGCGTGCGGCAGGCGTCGACCATGCGGCCGACTGCCTGCGCGAGCCGATGCGCGCGCTTGCGCTCAAGACCGGCAAGAAGGGCGCGTTGCGCGGCGCATGGGCGCCGTTCGAAGTGCTGTCGGCGGCACCGATGCGCGTCGAGGTCGCCGCGTGGAAGCCCGCGGAAGACGGCCGCGGCCGCATCCTGCGCCTCGTCGAGACGCGCGGCGCGCGCGGCGATGTCCAGGTCTTCTGGAATGTGGATGCGCGCAAGGTGACGCCCGTCGACCTCCTCGAGCGGCCGCTCGCGGGCGACGCGCCGAGGCCCGAGCTCAGCCATTCGCCGGGCGCCGCGACGCTCCTCCGCATGAGGCCCTTCGAGATCGTTTCGCTGCGCGTCGAGTGACCCGTTATCCTGCGCGGAATGCGCATGACGCTCATCGACTGGCTGATCCCCGCGGCGTTCTTCGCGACGCTCGTGGCCTTCGCCCTGCGCACGCGCAAGTACTCGGATTCGGTCTCCGGCTTTCTCGCCGCCAACCGCTGCGCGGGCCGCTACCTCGTCTGCGTCGCCTACAACATGGCGCAGGTCGGCATCATCACGCTCGTCTGGTACTTCCAGCAGTACTACGACACCGGCTACACCTCGATCTGGTGGGGGCTCGTCGAGAACCCGCTCATGATCGTGATCGCGCTCACGGGATGGGTCGCGTACCGCTTCCGCGAGACGCGGGCGCTGACGCTCGCGCAGTTCCTCGAGATCCGCTATTCGCGCCGCTTCCGCATCTTCTGCGGGCTGATCGCGTTCATCGCGGGCGTGCTCAACTACGCCATTTTCCCCGCGGTGAGCGCGCGCTTCTTCATCTGGATCTGCGGCCTGCCCGACCAGTTCACGCTGCTCGGCCTGACGGTCGGCACCTTCCCGTTCCTGATGGCGCTGCTCCTGTCGACCGCGATCTTCTTCGTCTTCCTCGGCGGCCAGATCGCGGTGATGGTGACCGACTTCCTGCAGGGCATCTTCTGCAACATCACCTTCCTCGTCATCATCCTCTATCTCCTCACCACCTTCGGGTGGGACCAGATCGGCGAGACGCTGCTCGCGGCGCCCGAGGGGAAGTCGATGATCGATCCGCTCGGGATCGGCGCGGAGTCGCAGTTCAACGCGTTCTACTGGCTGATCAGCGCGTTCATCCTGTTCTACACCGCGCGCGCATGGCAGGGCGACCAGGGCTACAACGCCGCGGCGATCACGCCGCATGAGGCCAAGATGGCGGGCGTTCTGTCGGGCTGGCGCTGGCGAGTCCTCATGCTCGTCGCGCTCGTGATCCCGATCTGCGTCAAGGTGTTCCTCACGCATCCCGAGTACGCCGCGCAGGCGAAGCCCGCGCTCGACGCGATCGGGGCGCTTCCGGGCGACGCCTACCAGGCCGAGGGCCGCGTGCCGCTCGCCCTCGGGCTCATCCTGCCCGCGGGAATCCTCGGCATGTTCGTCGCCGCGATGTACGGCGCGTATCTCTCGACCGACGACACCTACCTCCACTCGTGGGCGACGATCTTCGTGCAGGATGTGGTGCTGCCTCTCCGCCAGATGTTCACCGACCGGCCGCTCACGACCGGCGTCCATCTCTGGCTCGTCAAGGGTTCGGTGCTCGCGATCGCGCTGTTCGCCTTCGTGTTCGGCCTGACCTACAAGCCGAACCAGTACATCGCGATGTGGAGCGCGCTCACCGCAAGCGTGTTCGTCGCGGGCGCGGGCAGCGTCATCATCGGCGGCCTGTACTGGTCGCGCGGCACCGCGCGAGGCGCGTGGAGCGCGATGCTGGTCGGCATCGCGGTGAGCGCGTTCGGAATCCTCGCGAAGGACAGCTACTGGGTCTTCGAGAGCGTGTTCGGCAAGAGCGGCGTCCCGGCGTGGATCGCATGGGTCCACGAGAACAAGTGGGTGTCGGGCCAGGTGCTCACCTTCGTCGCGATGGCGAGCTCGATCACGGCGTATGTCGCCGTGTCGCTCGCCGAGAAGAAGGAGCCGTTCGATCTCGACCGCATGCTCTACCGCGGCAAGTACCGCGAGGCGCTGCCCGAGAGCGAGCGCGACTTCCGCGAGGAGTACAGCGCGAACCTGCCCGTCTGGATGCAGAAGATCGGCTTCACCAAGGAGTATTCGCGCGCCGACACCTGGATCACCGCGATCACCGTCGCGTGGCCGCTCGCGTTCACGCTGCTGTTCGTGGTGGGCACGCTCTACGCGCTCGTCTTCGGCATCCCCGACGAGGCATGGCTTGTGTTCTGGAAGTACTGGACCTGGCTCGTGTTCGCGACCGGATGCGTGATCGTGGTGTGGTTCACGATCGGCGGATTCCGCGACCTGAAGCGCATGTACGCGCACCTCGAGAAGTACCGCGCCGACGCGCGCGACGATGGTTCCGTCGAGAAGGGCCGCGATGCCTGACCTGCGGCGACTTCCTCTGCCGCAGGACGGCTGGACGGTGCGCGCGATGGGCGGCGAGGGTTCGCCGCTCGTGGGCTCGCGCGAGATCGAGGCAGGGCCGTTCATGCAGGCGTCGATCCATGCGGTGCTGGCGCACGCGGGGGTGCAGCAGCCGTGGAAGGGCGAGCGCGCCGAACTCGACAGCGAATGGGTCGGGCGCACCGAGTGGACCTTCGCGCGCGAGATCGAGGTGCCGCCGCTCGACGACGGACGGCGCTGCGCGCTCGTGATCGAAGTGGTCGACGGCCCGTGCGAGATCGTGCTCGGCGGCGTGTCGCTTGGCACGCACGCGAGCGAGCACATTCCGTTCGAGGCGCGCATACCGGGCGCGCTGCGCGGCGCACGCGCAACGCTCGAGCTGCGCTTCAGGGCTCCGGTGTCCGAGCTCCTGCGCTGGCAGGCGCAGCTTGGCGAGCGTCCCGTGAACGGCGACTGGCTGCCGTTCCCGTTCGCGCGCAGCGCCGCCTGCGGATTCGGCTGGGACTGGGGGCCGCGCGTCGCGGGGGTCGGCTTCTACGGCGCGCGCTTCGACTGCTGGGATGCGGTCCGCATCACGGGAGTCTCGGTCGCGCAGCGCTGGAACGACGACGGCAGCGTCGTCGTCCGGGTGACGCCGAGGGGAGACTTCGAGGGCGCGCCGCTCGTGTGCATCGTGCGCGAGCGCGAAGGCACGCAGCGCGTCGAGTGCGACGCGCGCGGCGACGCCACGATCCGGCCCACGCGTACCTGGACGACTTGGGACCGCGCCGGCGACGGCGCGCTGAACGCGGGCGTCTGGTGGAACGCGATGGTGGGCATGCGCGACGAGCGGGGCGCGTTCAAGCCGATCGCGACCGCGCGCTTTGCGCCGCGGCGCATCGAGCTCGACACGGCCGCCGACTCGATCGGCCGGAGGTTCGCGTTCAAGCTGAACGGTTCGCCGCTGTTCGCGCGCGGCGCGAACCTGATCCCGCCGCTCCTCGGCACGCGGCACGAGCGCGACTGGATCGGCGAGATGCGCCGCTACCGCGACACCGGCTTCAACATGGTGCGCGTGTGGGGCGGCGGCAACTACCTGCCCGACGCGTTCTACGAGGCGTGCGACGAACTCGGGATCCTCGTCTGGCAGGACTTCATGTTCGCGTGCGCGACCTACCCCGAGGACGAGCCGTTCGCGACGCTCGTTGCGCGCGAGGCGGCGCACCAGGTCGCTCGGCTGTCGCGTCACCCGTCGATCGCGCTCTGGTGCGGCGGCAACGAGGACATCCTCGCGTGGTGGAGCTGGGGCTGGAAGGAACGCCTCAAGCCCGGGCAATCGTGGGGCCTGCGCTACTGGACCGAGACGCTGCCCGCCGCGGTCGCCGCGCACGATCCGGGCACGCCGTACTGGACCGAGAGCCCGTACTCGGGGTCGATGGAGGTTCATCCGAACGATCCCGACCACGGCGATCGCCACACCTGGGACCAGGAGGCGAAGATCGAGGGCTACCGCAAGGTACTGCCGCGCTTCTCGAGCGAGTTCGGGCATCAGTCGCCGCCGTGCTGGCCGACGGTCGTCGAGCAGTGTCTCGATGCCGTGCGCGATCCGGCGAGGATGACCGCCGCCGATCTCGTCGGCGCGATGCGGCTCCGCCAGAAGGCGTGGGGCGGCGATGACGCGCAGTACAAGCCGTTTCTCGAGGCTCGCTTCGCGCCGGCACGCGACGCGCGCGAGTATGTCGCGCAGGCGCAGCACCTGCAGGCGCGAGCGATGGATGTCGCGATGCGCTGGCTGCGCGCGGGTGCGCCGCGCTCGATGGGCGCGTTGATCTGGCAGTGGAACGATGTGTGGGCGGGGCACTCGTGGTCGCTTGTCGACGCCGCAGGCCACGCGAAGCCCGCGTGGCACGCGGTGCGTTGGGCGTGTCGGCCGAGGATGCTGTCGATCGAGCCGATCGGCGGCTTCGCGCAGTGGAAGGGTGGCGCGCTCGAGGTTGTCTTCGCCGACGACCGCGCATTCGTCGATCCGAGGGCGTTCGCGCAGACGGCGAGCACCGTGCTCCTCGAGCGGCTCGATGTCTCGGGCGAGGTCCGTGCGGTGGCCGAGGCCGAGCTCGTGCCGTTCGCCGAGGCCGGACTCGCGGCCGCGACGCTCCGCGCGCGTGTCCCCGCCTCGATCCTCGATGGAGTCGATCCGACGCGCGAGCTTCTCGTCGCGTCGCTCGAAGGTGAGCCGGCGCGCGCGCGTGCGGCGTGGTTCCTTGGCGACGACGCGGTGGTTGCGTTGCCGACGCCCGCGCTTGTGCCGCTCGGCGGCGGCCGATTCCGCGCTGAAGGCGTGATCCGCGAATTCTGGATCGAGGGCGAGGATGCGAACCCGCACCAGTGGCGCACGCTTCTGCCTGGCGATGTCGTCGAGATGCCCGACGGCGCGCGCTGGTGGAGCGCGAACCACTTCGCGATGCACCGTTCGAGAATCTCTCCGTAAAAACTACGGAACTTCGGAGACGCCCGATTTCGGGCTGTAGTCTCGCGCCGTCGCTTGGTTGACGCGCCGTGGGCGCACCGGGCGGCGCAGATCACATCTTGAGTCTCAGGGAAGCGAGGTGCGCGATGATCGCGTGTCTGGACTGGTCCGGTGCGGGCGAGGGTTCTTCGTCGGGTCGAGGCGGTGGAAAGAAGTCGGGCGCAAGCAAGAAGGTGGGCAAGGTTGCCTCGCCGAAGGGCGATACGACCTCGCCGAAGGGCGACAAGGCCTCGCCGAAGGGCGCTGCCGCCGCTCCCGAGGGCGACGCAGCGCTCGCACCGCCGATGTTCGTGGTCCCGGACGGCGCGCCCGCGCTCGATGCACATCGGCCGTCGCTCGCGGCCGACGCCGTGCAGGCGGTGTTCGCACGCAAGCGGGCTGCACGCGAGGATCGGATCGCAAAGCTGGTGGCGGAAGCGAAGAAGGCCGGTCGGCCCGCCGAACGCATCATCGCCGCCATCCTCCACGATTCCGAGCACGCGCCGCACTCCACGAATCGCAGGCAGCTTGCGGAGATCGGTGTCGAGTGCCCGCCGCCGGGCACTATCTCCCTCTCCGACCGCGACGCGGCCGGCGCCCTGTGGCGCGTGATCTACGGCCTCGCGCATCTCGGGATCTATCTGACGGGCACCGACCACCTCGACGACCGCGCGCTCCTGCGCATCCTCTGCAGCCGCATCCTTGAAGAGGAGATCCGCGATGTGCCGCCGTCACGCGACATGTCCGAGTTCATCGACCTGACGCCGTGCCGCGCCGACATGCCCGATGGGCTCGAGGGTCCGTTCGATGTCGACGGCGACGAACTCGACGACCTCGACGGCGAGGTCGGTCCAGGAGCCCGTCCGCGCAAGGTCGTCGGGCGCGATGCGCTGCTGCCGCGGCCGAGGAGGGATGCCGCCATGTAGCCACAGCCGTCCATCCCACGGGATCCGGTCCGACGCGCACGGCGTCTCGGCATGGATGTCGCATGCCGCCGGGACTCAGTGCGCGCTGGGCGCGCCGTGCCGATGCGCGCCACGGCCGAAGGTGCGCAGCCACGCCACGGGCGCGCGCTTGCGCGGTCCCTTGCGGGCCTTCGCCTGCTTGTACCAGCGGTAGCCGATGATGAAGGCGACCGTCAGCGCGATGCCCGCCAGACCAAAGGTCAGCAGGCCACCGAGGTCCTTCGCCTTGTCGTACCCCGCCTTGCCGAGGTAACCGATGCCGATCTGCACGGGAACGGTCACCGCGACGGTCGTCAATTCGACGGCGAGGAACTTCCACCACGGCATGTGGAGAAGTCCGGTCATGGTGAGCACGGCCGTGCGCGTTCCCGGAATGAAGCGGGCGAGGATCAGCACGATCACCCCGCGCTCGGACATCGCGTGCTTGGCCTCGAGCAGCTTCCGAGGATGCATCATCCGCAGGAAGCGCTTGCTGTGGATCAGCCGAGTGCCGTAGTTGCGGCACACCCAGATCCACATGGTGTCGCCGATCACGAGGCCGAAGTAGGCCGCGAGGATCGTCTCGGTCCAGGTCATGTGGCCTTCGTAGATCGCGACGCCTGCCGGGATCAACAGGAAGTCCTCGGACACATGGAGGCCGACGCCGCACACGATGAAGGCGATGAAGATGAACCACGCGCCGTAGTCGCTGATCCACGCGAGCCAGGGGCTCGCCTGCTCGGCAGGCGGAAGCGCCGGGCCGGGTCCGACCGCGATGTCGGACGCTTGGATGAGCAGGCTGGGGATCTGTGCCAGGAGGTCGTCCATGGGAGCGGTCACTCTATCAGCGTCGAGGGCCCGAGGTCACACCAAGGCGTCCAGCGTCCGAAGCCCGGGAAGTTCGCGGCACCAGAACGGCTCCGCCGCCTCGACGCCGAGGCGCGTGCCGACGAAGCGGTCCCGTACATCGACGAGGTCGGGGAGGCCGAGGTTCGGCGGGTGATCGAGCACCTGCGAGCGGTACGCGAGGATCGATTCGCGCTTTCGCGCCCGATAGGCGGAGATGTCGAGGCCGAAGGTCGGGTCGGGCATGCTCCGCAAGTGGGTGCAGTAGTAGTAGACCAGCTTGCGGGGATGGATCGGTTCGCCGGGGATGTCGCACTTCGTGAGCTTCGCGTCGAAGCGCGCGTCCTCTGCGATGCGCGTGGCCGCGAGGTGGTCCGGATGCGTGTCCTCCGGGTGCGGGGCGAACAGGATCTCGCATCGCTCGAGCCGCAGCACCGCTGCGAGCGCATGACGGGCGGCGATGGTGTGCTCGAGCCTGCGGTTCGTCAGGCCGAGATTGATCCGACGCGTCCCGAGGATGCGGTCCGCCTCGCGCGCTTCAGCCCGGCGCTTCTCCGGCGTGCCGGCGGGCGTGGGCTCGCCGTCGGTCATGTCGACGATGACCACCTCATGACCTTCCGCCACGAGGCGCGCGATGCTGCCGCCCATGCCGAGTTCGGCATCATCCGGATGGGGTGCGACGACGACGATCTTCATGCGGGGATGGTACGGAGGCCGGGCCGTCACCGCGATCGCGATCTGTCGTTCGACCGACGCGGCCGATCCTTCTCGTCCTCGACGGGCATGCCGTCGAATCCCGCGACGGCGCCGATGGCCGGCCGGGCGCCGAACGCTGCGGTCTCGATGTCGCCGGCGAGGGTGGCGATGTACTCGCCCAGCGCGGTGCGATACGCGAGGTTGCCCGTTCGGCGCGCAAACTCGGCCTCGAGAAGCGCCCGGTTCAGGGTCAGCAGGCGTTCCCACTCCCGTGCGAGCGCAGCATCGGGCGCGGGGGCCTTGAGGATGGGCGCAAGCATCGCCGCGGTCGAATCGGGGTCCGATTGCAGGCTTGGGCCGAGCAGCCGCTCGAGCCGAGCCGCGAGCCGCACGATCGGCAGCTCGCTCTCGAGCGTGAGGAGGTCGCGGGTGAACGCCGCGGTGTCGCCTGTCGGACCCGTCGCAACGAGCGAACGCGACGCGAGGATCGCGCGCGCGTCGAGATCGACCGCCGCCGGGGCAAGAAGTGCGCGCCGCGCGGCCCAGCCGCCCCAGGTCGCGAGCCGATCGCCCTCTTCGCGGGTGATCGGAGCAGACACCTGCGCGACATCGCGCAGCGCGGCGCAGTATCTCGCCACGAGGTCGAGCCTCTGCGCGGCGGGTCCGCCGAAGTTTCCGCCTCCGAGCGACTCGGCCCACGCCACGCGCACCGCCGCGGCCACCTCGAGCACCCGCCGGGCGTTGCCGCCTGTCAGCGCCTCGGCCTTCGCGCTCGCCCGGTTGAGTTCGTCCTCGAACGGAAGGGGAAGCGCGACCTGCGCCTGGGCCTCGATCGTGGCGAAGGCGGTCTGCGCGTCGGAACGCTTGATCGGGTCGAGCAGCATCTTCGAGAGCCGCTTCGCGACAGTCGCGAAGTTGCGTCCCGCCTTGGGCTGCACGCCGCCGACCCGGTCGATGAGGTCCTGGAGCGCGACGATCCGCTCGCGATCGGCCGCGAGCGTCGTCACCCGCACAAGGCTCGACAACGCCGCTGGGTCCGCGGCGCGCGAGGGGTCGCGTGCCATCGCGACGAACGCGTCGGGCAGCGCCCGGACGCTGGTGCGCGCGTCGCGGTCGAGCATGCGGACCACTTCCTTGAGGTCGCGAGGCGCCTCGCCCGACTCGGCCTTGGTCAGGAGTTCGGCCGCTTCGCACGCCTCGACGATGCGAGCGGCTGCACGCGCGCGGCCGCGCTCGGCGGACGCATCGGGGAGCTCCGCGGCGCAAAGCGCTGCGCACGCCTCGGCGAGCGCCTCTCTGGCGGCGTCGTTCACCCACGGACGGTCGCGCATCGCAAGCATGGCGCGCGACGCGCCGATCGCGGATGCGAGTGCATCGAGCTGCGCAACGACCGCATCGACCTCGGCGCTTGCGGAGGGCGTCGCGGCGACGGCCGCCGCGAGGCGCTCGAGCGCGCCCGAGACACGGCGGTCCAACGCGTCGAGCGCCGCGGGTTCGACGGCGGGAACCTTCGACGCGGCGCGCACCGAAGCGGTCCACGCCTTCGCGTCGCAGGCGGTCGCGAGCGCTCGAAGAAGCGTGTCGTCCGCGATCGCGGTCGCGGTCGCCGCCGCCAAGATCGCGCGGAGCGCGTCCTTCGCCGCGCCTGCTTCCATGCGTTCGACCTTCGCCGCGATCGATGCCGCATCGGCTGCAGCGGGCCCGCGCTTCGTCGCACCCGTGCCGTCCGACCCCGCGTCTGGCTTCACGACCACCGGCCACGGATCGCCGAACTCGGTTCCTTCCGTCAACCGCAGCACGGTCGCAAGCGGAGCGAGCGTACGCGCCAGCGCGCGCGACACCGGGGCGGGCGCCGAGCCGCTCGATGCGATCGCGCCCCGCAGGTCGTCGAGCGGCGTCGAGACCAGCGCGCGCAGCGCGGCGGTTGCTGCGCGAGCGTCGCTTGGCGGCAGGGCCGCGTCGTCGATCGCGCGCTTCCCGGCGCATGCGGCCTCGATCGTGCGGTCAAGCCGCGACAGCGCGTTGGCGATCCGCAGCCCGAAGACAGCACCCGCGCTCTGGCCCCAAGGTCGGTTGGAACCCTGCTGCAGCAGGAGCATGGCGATCTGGCGCATCTTCGCCTTCGCCTCCGCACTCAGCTTGGCCTCGCCGGCAAGCCGGGCGGCCTGGATGTCGAGTTCGCGCTTCTCGGCGTCGAGCGCGCGCAGGAGCTCGACCGCAGCGTTCTCGGCGGGAATCGCAGGCCCGGCGCGCACGCCATCGAGGTCGAGCGTCTGCGCATGCGTGGCGACGGTCGGGCCGAGCAGCGCCGCAAGCGCGACAAGCGGGAGGGCGATCACGGTCTTCACGGTGCGTCGCATGCACGATCCTCCGCAGGGGGCGCCACCGGGGTTCCGTACCAGATCCAGCGCAGGCACAAGCCGTGCGGCGGCAGGGTCGGCCCCGCGCGGCGCCGGTCCTTCGACGCGATGATCGCAGGGATCTCCTCGGGCTCTATCCGCCCCCGGCCGACCTCGAGCAGCGTTCCCGCCACGATCCGCACCATGTTGTAGAGGAATCCGCTTCCCGCGATCTCGATCTCGATGCGTCGGCCCGCCCGCTCATGCACCGCGCAGTCGTAGATCGTGCGGACGGTCGTCGAGCGGCCGTGGTTGATCTGCGCGAACGCCACGCAGTCGTAGGTCCCGACGAGGTGGCCCGCCGCGCGCCTCATCTTCGCAGCGTCGAGCGCGTACGGCGTGGCGAACACGAGGTTCCGGTCGAAGAGCGGCCGGGGATGGTGCGGATGGCTCGTGTGCTCGATCGAGTAGCGGTAGCACTTGCTGCGCGCGTCTCCGATCGGATTGAAGTCCGCGTGCGTCTCCTCGGCCGACAGAACCTGCACATCGCGAGGAAGCCGCGCGGTGATCGCGGCCGCGAGGCGAGCGATCGGCACGCGGACATCGGCCGTGAAGGCGGCGACCTGCCCGACCGCATGCACGCCCGAATCGGTGCGGCTCGCGCCCACCACATCGACGCGCGCGCCGATCAGCTCCGCGACCGCCTCCTGGACGACGCCCTGCACGGTGCGCAGAGGCGGCGCGTCGGTGGGTTCCTGCCGCTGCCAACCGTGGAAGTCGGTGCCGTCGTAGGCGATGGTCAGGCGGTAGCGCGGCATGGTTGGAACGACCGTCGAGGCGCAGCGCCGGCTGCGCGGCGCTCAGCGGCTGAACAGGTTGCCGGGGTGGAACATCCCCTTCGACTCGAAGTGCGCGAGCGCCTCGTCGACCGAACGGAAGATCTTGGTCGCCGTCTCGGTGATGAACGGGCTCGGCGCCTTGCGCGGCTTCCACACGACATAGACCTCCTTCGTGTGTTCCCACGCATGCTGGAGTTCGCGCTCGACGCCGCTCGACAGGCCCGGCGTCCCGTTCGGAAGCTCGGGCACGAGCGACACGATCATGTCGCTCTGGTCGATCAGCTTGAAGTCGCGCATGTAGATCTGGCCGTCGATGTCGCCCGCGATGTCGAGCACCTCGCGCACCGACACGCGCAGGTTGCGGCCCGCGCGGCCGCCGAAGCTGTGCGCCTCGGTCTCGATCCAGTCCTTGCCTTCGCGCGCGGCGGCGAGCGCGCGGTCGAGCAGCAGCTTCTCGTCGACATCGCCCGGATCGAAGGTGATGAAGTGCTTCGCAAGCTCGGCGCGGAAGTGGTCGATCTCCGCGAGCACATCGGGCATGTCGACGACATGGCTCATCGGGAAGCTCGGGTAGACCTTGCGCATCTCCGGCTGCGTGACGAGCCGCGTCGCGGTCTCGACGGTGTCCTGGAGGCGTCCGCGCGAGAGGATGTAGAAGTTGTTCGAGCAGCCCATCGACTGCGCGAGCAGTTCGGTCGCGAGGATCTCCTCCTCGCGCCACACCATGCAGTCCTTGAGCGTCGCGTCGATCTCATGTTCGGCGTGCAGCCGCTGGTGCACGACCTCGACATTGTCGACGAGGCAGATGAACATGTTCGGCTCGAACTTCGCGATCTGGTCGAAGTCGAACGCCGCGAACAGCCCGTGGCGCCAGCGGAAGGTCGCGTGGGTGTTCACGACCACATTGCGGTGCTCGCGCGCCGGCAGGGTCGCCCCGATCACATCCTTGAAGGCCGCGCGGCGCAGAGTCGCCAGGCGCGAGATCGGCAGATCGAGGATCCGTCCCGGGCGGACATCGGGCGCCTCGCGGTACATCATGTCCCCGAGGTGAAACAGCTCGATGGGCTCGCCACGGAGTTCGGCGGCGTCCTTGACCGCCTTGAGATAGGGCTTCTTGTCGACGCCGATCTGGCCTGTGACGATCGCTCGCATGGACACTCCTCGAGGAAACGGCCGTTTCGCCAGCCGTGGAATACGCAGAAGACAGAGAGTAGCAGGAGCGGCAGCCGTCCCGATCCTTCAACACACGCGCGCAAGCAGGCTCTAGCGCACGCGCGCCAGCAGACTCACGACATGGACTTCGACCGCACGCCCCTCGCCCACGGCATCGACCTTCTCGTGGGTCTTTCCCTTGAGATTGACCCGCGCAGGGTCGATCGCAAGCAGGCGCGCGATGTTCGCAGTCATCTCGGCCTTGCGCGGCGAGAGCTTGGGCCGCTCGCAGATCACGGTGATGTCGAGGTTCACGACCGCGAATCCCGCCCGCTCCACCCGGACCCGCGCCTCCTCCATGAAGTACGCGGAATCGCGGCCCTCCCACTCGGGCGCCGTGTCGGGGAAGGCCTGTCCGATATCTGGAAGGCCCAGCGCGCCCATCAAGGCGTCGAACACCGCGTGGAAGACGGCATCGCCATCAGAGTGCCCGACGGGTCCGACCGGGTGGTCGAATCGGATCCCCGCCAGCACGAACGGTCGTCCGCGGCCTGCCGGGGGCTGGGCCTCCAAGCGGTGAAGGTCGTAGCCGTGGCCGACCCGGAGGTCTGGGAGCGGGGGTGTTCGGGCGGGTTCGGACATGCGTTGGGCTGCATTCTGACCAAAAGAGACGCCGCCGTGGGCGTGAAATCCCGAAGCACGACCCGCTTCTCGGCCGATACCACACCGTCGAACCGGGCGGTTCGGCCCCTTGCGGCATCGGCTGCCCGACCCGACTTCAAGAAGAAGAACCCCATGACACGGATCAAAGCCCTCTCGCTCGTCGTCGCCCTCTCCGCGCTCGCTGGCTGCTACGGCCCGCGTGGCGCGATCTACCCGTACACGGGCAACGGCTACACCTATGTCTCGAGCGAGATGAACCCCGTCACCATCACGCTCATCGACACGCGCACCGAGGAGCCCTTCTTCAAGATGGAGATCCCCGTCGGGAAGCAGCTCACGCTGAACTTCCTCGAGGGCAAGGGCGACGACCCCGTGCAGCGCCCCGACCGCATGGTCTACGCCATCATGGACGCGGGCACCGCGACCGGACGGCTCACCAACCAGCTCACCTGCCCGCCGCAGGGTTCGCGACGCATCGTGTACGACTTGCGTCCTGCTCCGGAGGCGCGCGAGGCACCCGCTGAGTTCGACTACCGCATCGACGGCGTCAAGGGCCGCCCGGCGTGGTGGACTCCGCAGGGCGGCGAACTTCCGCCGGAAACGCGCTTCTACGACTGAGCCGCGCTACGGCTGGGCGATGGCGCCCTGCGCCAGGCGCGCGAATCGTTCGCCGCGCTCCTCGTAGTTCGTGAACTGATCCCAGCTCGCGCAGCCGGGCGAAAGCAGCACGATGTCGCCCGCGCGCGCATCGCGCAGGATGCGCTGCATCGCCTCGTCGAGCGTGCCGCAGGCGACGCTGCGCGCGCTGCCCGCGATCGCCGGCGCCGTCTTGCCGATCGCGTACACCCCCGCAAGCGACTCGCCGAGCGCGCGGATGGGCGACAGGTCGGCGCCCTTGTCGTAGCCGCCTGCGATCAGCCGGATGCGCGACGGGTCGTCGAACGCGCCGATCGCCAGCATGGTCGCCTCGACGGTGGTCGACTTCGAGTCGTTGTAGTAGCGCACGCCCTTCGTCTCGCAGACGAACGCGAGGCGATGCGCAAGCCCGGGGAAGCGCTCGATGCGCGCGCGCAGTTCCGCAAGATGCGCGGCCGGGTCGAGGCCCGCCGCCCGGTACGACGCGGCGGCTGCTGCGAGCGCAAGCCGCGCGTTCGCCCGGTTGTGCACGCCCGGCACGCTCGGCCGCATCTCGTCGGCCGATGGCAGCGGGCACGCATCGGGCGACGGGCGGTCCCACCACGGCTCGGCGCCAAGCGAGGCGGCGCGCGAGGCGGCCGCGGAGCCCGCGAAGGCCGACACGAACCACGCGTCGCGCGGCGCGAATGCGCGCAGCATCGCCTTCGCCTGCGAGTACGCGGGGAAGTCGCCGTGCCAATCGAGGTGGTTCTCGAGCAGGTTCGTGAACACCGCGACGCGCGGCGACCAGCGGATCGTCTCGCCCAGCCACCAGAGCATCGCGCTCGAAAGCTCGAGCACGACGAAGTCGTCGGCGCGGACCGCGTCGAGCGAGCCAAGCAGCGATCCCCCGATGTTGCCGCCGAGGTGCGCGCGTCGACCGCCGGCGGTCTCGCGGTCGTCGAGCGCCGCATGCAGCATGGCGCTCGTCGTGCTCTTGCCGGCGCTGCCGGTCACGCCGATGAAGTTCGTCACGCCGCGCGCACAGAGTTCCGCGATCGCGAGTCCGATCTCGGTGTGGATCGGTACGCGTGCGTCGCGCGCGGCCTTGAGGTACGGGTTCTCCCACGGCTTCGGCACGGCCGGGTTCGCCACCACGAGATCGGCATGGGCGAGATCGCGCTCGATGTGCCCGCCGAGCGCGAGCTGGACCTTGCCCGACTGCACCAGATCCGCGATCGCGGCGAGCGGCTTCGCGAGCTTCTCCGCCGGCTCGCGGTCGGTCAGCAGCACGGTGGCGCCCCGCGAGACGAGGTAGCGGGTGACGCCCTCGCCGCCACCGAACTGGCCAAGTCCCATGACGGTGACCCGCGCGCCTCGGACATCGGGCGGCTGGAGCGTGCATCGCGCATGCTCGCGGGTTGCAGCGTCTCCGTTCATGGTGTCACCGTTCATGACCTCACCGCTCATGATGCTCCTCCCGGTTGGCTTCCTGCGGGCACGGGCTCCGGCGCGGCCGAGGGTCGTTCGCCGAGCGTCAGCGCGCCGCGCTCCGCATCCTCGATCCGGATCGAATCGAGCAGCAGCACCGGCATCCACTGGCTCGAAGACGGGACGAGTTTCGCGATGATGATCCCGCGCGGGCTCGCATCGGCGAACTCGAAGTCCACGGCGAGTTCGATCATGTGAACGCCGCTCATGAAGTCGGGCTTCTGGAGCTCGGAAGTGACGGAGAAGTCGGTGAAGCTCCCGTAGCGCTCCTTCGCGGCGCGCGCGAAGCTTCCGATCTGCTCGCCCGCGCCTGTCGGGCCCTTCAGCGGAAGCCACTTCCCCAGAGCCTCTCCCTGTCCAGCATCGTCGACCGCCGCGAAGGTCGTGCGCACCGCCGCGTCCATCTGATCGCTGAGCGACTTCTGGATGCCCGTCACGCCCCACTGGAACGCGAGCGAGAGGCAGACGCCCATCACGCCTGTCACGATCCCCGCCCACGCCACTCCGCGACCGCGCAGCGTGCCGTTCGAGGCCCGGATGCGATCGAGCGAGATCATCCCGAGCAGGACGGCGATCGGCCCGCTCAGCGCTCCGAAACAGCAGATCGCCATCGACAGCCCGCCCACGATCGCAGACGCTCGCGCAAGCGAGCTCATGCGCGGCTTCGCCCCTTTCGAAGGAGCGGACGGCGGCGCCGGATCGATGGGGTCGGTCTGCATCAGAGCGGTTTATAGCGCGAGGGTGCGGCCCGTGGAGCCGCACCCTCGCGAGGTCGATACGGATGATCGGGAGCGGAGACTTACGGGCAGTCGCCCCACGCGCCGAGCAGGACCGCCAGATCGTTCGCATCGGTCTGGTTGTCGCCGTTGATGTCGCCGTTCGGCGAACCCCACGCGCCGAGGAGGGCGGCAAGATCCTCGCCGCTCACCGCGCCGTCGCCGCTGAGGTCGGCCGGGCAGGGGATGACCTCGGTGCAGGTCATCACCAGCGTTCCGGCGCCGCCGGTCGTGTTCGCGCCGACGCGGATGTAGTACGACGAGCCCGCGCTGACCGCGAAGGTGACGCTCGCGGCGCCGTTCGTGCAGTTCGGGTCGTTGTTGTTGCAGCCGACGATCGATCCGGCCGGCGGGCAGGCGGTGTTGTAGACCGCGAGACGCGAGTCGAACGAGGTCGTTCCGCAGGTCGACGCCTTGGCGTTGCCCGTGCAGGGAGCCGTGAACAGGTACCAGATGTCCTTCTGCATCGTGGTTCCCACGCCGCCGTCGCAC
This sequence comes from bacterium, assembly GCA_046337925.1. Classification (GTDB taxonomy): domain Bacteria; phylum Planctomycetota; class Phycisphaerae; order Phycisphaerales; family SM1A02; genus QWPT01. Next base: position 18,035 of record JBKCZS010000079.1, read on the forward strand.
GACGCCGGCAGCGCGGTGGCGCTGTTGGTCGCCGTCGTGTTGTTGAAGGCGAACGAGCCGGTGCCGATCGGGGTGGCGTTCGAGCACTCGTCGTTCGCAGGCAGCACCACCGCGACGACCGACACGTTGTCGATGTACCAGTTGTCGTCGGTCTGGTCGCCGAGCGTGCGGAAGCGCAGCCGGAACTTGTTGTGCAGTCCGTTCGCGGGAACGGTGTTCGAGAACTGGGTGAAGGTGGTCTGGTTGATGCCGTCCGAGGTGATCGTGTTCAGCGCCTGCCACTTGAGCAGGTTGTTGAAGTACTCCACCACCAGCTGCTTGCCGGACTCCACGCCCGTGCGCTGCACGAAGTAGGACACCGTCGCCGTCGACTGGCCGCCGAGCAGCATGAAGTTCGACCGGATCTGGTCGTCTCCGTACTCGTTGGCGCTCGAGCTGTTGAGATTGAGCGAACGCGTCGGGCTCGGCTCGTTCTGCGCGGCGGTCGAGATGGCGCCGCCCTTGTTGAACACCCAGTTGTTGGCGTTGACCGAGTTGGTCTCGAAGTTCTCGCTGAACGGGATCGCGAGCGCCGGCGGCAGCGCCACATCGCAGGAGACGGCGTTGCGGTAGCTGGTGATCTGCGCCTGCTCGGTCGGGCTGAACTTCAGGTTGACGCCCGTCGTGCCCTGGCAGCTGTTGATGATCGAGCACATGATGTTGCACGGATTGGTCGAGTCGCAGTGCTGCGCCTGCCAGTTGTGCCCGAGCTCATGCGCCGTGAGCGCGGTGCGGAAGTCGGAGATCGTCGTGAAGCGGCTTTCGACCGAGGAATACGCGAGGTTTCCGAAGCCGGAGCAGTCGTTGCCCTGCTGGTTGCAGACCACGCCGAGCCACGCGAGGCCGATCACGCTGCCCTGGATCGTCTTGCCGGTGAACAGCTGCGCGACATCGCGGAAGATCTCCGACTCGGGAAGCGTGTTCCACTTCGTGCGGAACTCGCAGAGAAGATCGGTCATCACGCTCGTCGTGTAGGGATCCGCGGCAGTCGCACGGACGACGATCGCGGAATACTCGTAGCTGATGTTCACATCGCGGTCGTAGACGAAGGTCACGTTGTTCATGACCGTCTCGATGTCGTTGATCGTGCTGGTGACATTCGAGCCGTTCTTCTGATAGAACTCGAAGTCCGCGTCGAAGGCGATCTTGGTGAGGAAGGGCGAGGTTCCCGCAACGCCGCCGTCGCCCGCGCCACTGTCGCCGTTCGGCATGCCCGACGAGTTTCCGCCGACGACGGCGCCGTTCGACTCCGCAGGGTCGTTCGGATTGCCGTTCATCCACTCGGGAAGCCCGAGGCCCGCCTCGTCGACGCCGCAGCGCCCGCCCATCGGAATGAGATCGGAACGGCGGTAGACGACATGCTCGTTGGCGGCACGGCCCGCGAAGAAGTCGGAACTCGGCTGCACCCAGATGGTGTCGGTCTCGGTCGGGATCATCGCCCAGAGCTTGCCGTCGATGATCGATGCGGTGACGGTCGTGCCGTTCGACAGCATCGAGCCGCGGTAGGTGCGGTGCGGCGGCGCCGCCTCCTCGACCAGCTTGCCCCCGCCGTAGTCGACGAAGACCTTGAAGCCGGTGCTGCGCAGCGAAGTGCGGAAGAGCCGCACGGTCTCGAGCCGGCCCTCGAACGGGACCTGGACCTCGACCTCCTCCGGGATGCCGGTGGGCACCGCGATGGCGGCGAGGCTGAAGACATTGATCCCCGGGATCGCGAGAACAGGGTCGGCGGCCTTCTGCGCCGGGACCGCGCCCTGCGCGAGCGACGACCTCTGGGCGGTCGTGCCGCCCTTGCGCGCGGCGGCCTGCGCCTTCACCGGAGGCTTGGCCAAGGTCTCGGCCGCGACGACCGGGGCGGCGACCTTCGCTTCCGCCGACGCAAGGCCCGCGGGGTGCGCGTGCTCAGGGTTCTTGCAGCCGTCGTGGCCAAGCGACTGGGTGGCAACGACAAGGCTGAGCGCCACGCCAAGGCAGAGTTCGGTCACCAACGAGCGGGTTCGGGTCTTCATCGTGGAATCCTTTTTGTTCTTTCGTCCACACCTTCGTTCGCCATGGTTCGCAAGGCGCCCGAAGCGGGTTCTGCGCTGCAGCGCTCAATTCGGCGTTCGCGTCCGAATCCCCAGCGGTCTTGGTCGGACGCGCGATCGCCGCTTCGGCGCGGCAGCGATCACTCCACAAAATCAATCGGGGGCGAAGACCGTTGGGTCCTCGCCCCCGCGAGGTTCAAGCAGACTCCCGACGGCTGAACGGCTCGCCGTCGGAAGATCGAATCAGTTCCAGTTGCCGAGCAGGATCGCCATGTCGGTGGCGTCGGTCGTGCCGTCGGCGTTCAGGTCGCCCGCCGTGGTTCCCCAGCCGTTCAGCAGCACGGCCAGGTCGTTGGAGTTGACCGTGCCATCGCCGTTGAGATCGCCCGGGATCGCAGGAGCGCTCGGGACGATCGCCGCAGCCGCCACGGAGGCCGCCGGGCTGCCCGCGGTCGGGGCCTTCCACAGGCCGACGGTCACATCGGCGACATTGGTCGCAGGAGCGACATTCGCGGTGAAGCGGAAGTTGTAGAGCGTCGACCAGCGCACGGCGTTCGCGTTGGCCTGCGTGTTCGGTTCGCAGGTCCAGGTGATCATGCCGTTGGCGACGGTCGCGGTCCACGGCGCGTTCGAGATGTTCTCGCCGTTCATGTAGGCCGGCGCGCTGAACCCGATGTTGGTCACCGTCACGCCCGGCGGAATCGGAACGGAGAAGCTGCCCGCGGCGCGGTCGGAGTTGAGGTTCTGGATCGCGTACTCGTAGCGCCAGGTGCCGTCGTTGTTGTTGATGGCGCGGTAGCCGACGAGCATGCGGCCGTCGCCCTGAATGTCGATCGGCTTGATGCCGACATCGCTGTGGATCTGCTTCCACGCGTAGATCGCGGGCTGCTGCTGCACCGTCGGGCCCGACAGCGTGAGCGGGTAGCCGAGCGAGGTCGACCAGGTCGATCCGACCGTCACGAGGCGGTACGACGCGTTGTTGTCATCGTTGTTCGCGGCGGCATCCTGCGGGTGGATGTACTGACACTCGGCGACGAAGGTCGCGCCCTGGTTCTGGGCGGGGTCGAGGTCGTTGCGCTTCACCGCGACGCGCTCGCGCAGCGAGGCGGGCAGTGCGGACGGCGGAGTGGGATCGGCGTAGGTGCCGCTGAACACGCCCGTCGCCGGGTTGATCGGGCCGCGGCTCTTCAGGTCACCCTGGTCGCCGTTGAGGCTGGCGGTGTACGGATCGGAGCAGCCGATTCCGAGCACGGTCGGGCAACCGCTGCCGGCCGGCTGGCAGGTACCGCAGAGATTCTGCTGAAGCGCGCAGAAGCCGTGCTTCACATACGACATGCCGATCTGCTCGATCACGCCGTTCTTGATGCGGAACATGTTCTGCGGGATGACGGGGTGGTTTGAATTCGGGTTCGGAATCCACTGCAGCTGCTGCGTACCGATGTTGCAGCTGGTCGAGCCGAACGCGTACGACGCATACTGCACGCTGTTGTAGGTTCCAGGCGTGTAGCGCGCCACATCCGGGATCGCGCCGACGATGACATCGGGGCCGGCGTTTGCAACGCCGCCGTCGCCTTCACCGGGAATCGCCGTGGCGTTGAACTGGCCGAGGAAGACGGCAACGCCGCCGAGGAGCAATCCGCCGAGAGTCAGACTTGTCTTCACGATGTTCTCCTGCTCTGGAAACGATGATCAGTCAATCGGGACCCGATCGCCTTCTGGCCCGGGAAGGCGGTCAAACAAAGATACTCTCAAGTTCGGCTCGGACGAGCAGAGTGTTCCCGTTTTCAAGAGGACCAATCCTGCGCGGGCGGCAAAACCGTTAAGGGACCAAGGTCGGAGTCGCCCTTTCGCGGATGGCGGATGCGAGATAGCGCGACCGCAACCAAAAAGTCACCCGCCGCGGGGTTGCCGCGGCGGGTGAAGGAAGCTGTGGTTTGCCTTGAGGGCGACCGGATCAGCGACGGCGACGACCAACGAGGCCGGCGAGACCGAGGAGCGCAACGGCGCCCGGAGCCGGGAGGTTGAAGGTCGTCTCGGCGAACTGGACAGGAGCGCCAGGGACGCCGCTGTTGAAGCCGATGCGGAGGTTCCAGGTGCCGCCGTTGGCGTCACGGTCGACCACGAACTGGCCGAGGCGGACGGAGTCAGCGAGGTTGCCCGGCTGACCGACGCGGCCCTGGAGGTTCGGGGGATTCGAGTTGAACCAGCCAGCGTTGACGCCGTTCGGAACGTCGGGGCGGTTCCACGAACCACCGGCGGCCGGCCACGAGGGGTCAGCGTTGGTCGAGTTCGTGGCGGTGGGGAGACCACCGATGACGAGGTACGAGTCGAACGGACGGTTCGCGGTGGCGGAACCGGTCTGGCTCGGGTTCCAGGTACCCGCGGACTTGGTCAGCGGATACGGAGCCGTCGTGCCGGTCGACAGGTCCTTGTGATAGAACAGGTTGGTGTCAGTGCCGTCGACGCGGTTGAAGTTGAACGCGTTGAGGACGGTGTCGGTCGCGCCGTTGAAGCGCGCGTAGAGGACGTACACATCGAGGTTGACACCCGAGTTCGAGGTCTGGGTCTTGACGGTGTAGTACTCGACGAAGGCCGCGGACGCAGAGCTCGCAACGGCGGCGGTGAGGGCGAAAGCCATCAGCTTCATGATTCTCTCTCCTAGATATTGGGACAGGGACAAACGGGAACACACACACGGGGAGGTCTTCAATCCTGGAACGAGGAAGAAGACCGAGGAACCGGGATCAACCGCGACTGGAGTCGAGCGTCGGCTAGGCCGAGCCCGCCTGCAACAGCGGTCCCTATTTCCCTGCGATGTTCCCATCTGCGGCCGCGCATGGCGCGGTGATGGGCTCGTCGTGCCGCCCTCCAGCGGCACTTGGAACACAATCAACTTGCCCCCGTTTCCAAGACAGTCAAGCGCTCCGGTCGGCAAATCCCTGAATTCTGTAGGGAAGAGTGACTAGCGGACCCAACTGGGGCACGCCGGCTGACGATTTGCGGCGCGGCACGGGTGTCGGTGGCAGCTGTGCGGCAAACCCCGGCAGCAGGCCGAAGCCGCCGAACCAGGAGGCAAAAACAATCCCGCCCGCGGTGTTTGCCGCGGGCGGGATGAAGAGTGCAATCTTGCGCTCGCTGAAGGATCAGCGGCGGCGACGGCCGGCGAGACCCGCGAGGCCGAGGAGAGCGAGGGCGCCCGGAGCCGGGAGGCTGAAGGTGCCGTTGCCGAACTGAACCGCGGTGCCCGGAACGCCATCGTTGAAGCCGATGGTGAGCGAGTAGGTGCGGCTAGCCGAGTCGTTCTGCGAGAGGACGAACTGGCCGAGGCGGACCTGGGTCGCGGTGTTGGCGCCGACGCCAACGCGGCCCTGGAGGTTCGGCGGGTTCGAGTTGAACCAGCCGATGACGCCGTTGTTCGGGAGGTCAACGCGGTTCCACGACGCGGGGGCCGGCCACGAGGGGTCAGCGTTCGTCGAGTTGGTGTTGACGGCCTGGTTGCCGATGGTCAGGTAGGAGTCGAACGGACGGTTGCCGGTCGCCGAACCCGTCTGGGTCGGGTTCCAGGTGCCGACGGTCTGCGAGAGGGTGCCAGGAGCGCTGGAGTCAGCGAGATCCTTGTGCCAGAAGCCACCGAGGCTCGAGCCACCAACCGCAGCGAGGTTGAAGGCGTTGAGGACGGTGTCGGTCGGGCCATTGAAGCCCGCCCACAGCGTGTAGACCGTGAGGTTCTGACCGCTGTTGGTGACGTTCGTCGAGGTGACCTGGTAGCCCGTGAAAGCGGCCGAGGCCATGGAGGACACAGCGAGGCCTGCAACGGCCGCAACAATTCCAGTCTTCATTTGAAAAACTCCCTAATCCTTATGCGTGCTCGTCGAGGATAAGCACTGCACTCTCCCTCAGGATGAGCGGCCCTTACCGCTCGTCCTACCCTCAAGCGCGAAGATAGATCAGGAAACACCCCTGTCAAGCAATCCACTGTCAAGATCGTGAAAGCCCTCAAAGGCCGATTGCCCCGATCAGGTCCATCAGGCCGGCAGAGGGGCCTGAGAGGTCGCAGCGGCGGTTTTTACCGCCCGTCCCTGAAGGATGAGCGCGGCAGCCGACACAATCTGAACAGGAAGAATCGTGCCCGGGGCGGCCTCGGACAGGCTGTTCGAGCCGTCTTCCCCGATGGGAATCGACACGATCAGGTCGCCCGCGGTCCTGCCGACCAGCTGGCGAAGGGGCTTCGAGCGCACCTGGCGCTTGGACCAACGCTCTCCCGAGCCGGTCGGCCCGCCTCCCTGCGAATGCAGCGGCAGCGAGAGGTGGGCGGGCTTCGGGTTTTCGCCGTGAATTCCCGCTGTTTCCGCGGGTTCCGCCGTCGCCTCTGTCTCGTCGCCGTCCTCGCGCGAGTCCTCGAGCAGGACCTCGACCGTCTTGCCCACCCACGACGCGTGGACCCGGGCGCTCACCTCGGTCTGGATGTCCAGCAGGAGGTTGTTCCGAAGCTTCTTCACCTCGGTGGGCACATCGTCCTCGAAGCGGGTGATGGCGGCCGTGCCCGGGCGGGGCGAGTACTTGAAGATGAAGTTGTTCTTGAACGGGACCGACCGCACCAGCGAGACCGTTTCCTCGAAATCGGCGTCGGTTTCCGTGGGAAAGCCCACGATGATGTCGCCGGCGATGGTGCAGTCGGGCAGCTTCTCCGTGACCCGGGCGATGAATTCGAGGTACTCGCCGCGCGTGTACCCGCGGTTCATGAGCTTCAGGATTCGGTCCGAGCCCGACTGTGCGGGCGCGTGGATGTAGCGGGAGATCCGCGGGCAGGCCGCCATGACATCGAGGATGTCGTCGCCGAAGTCGCGGGGGTAGCTGGTCACGAAGCGCAGCCGCCGCAGCGCAGGCACCTCGTCATGGATGCGGCGGAGGAGTTCGGCGAAGGTCGTCACCCGCTCGCTGGCGGGAATCGGCTGGCGGAACGCGGAGAGGCCGGGTCCGACCTGGGGAAGCTCCGCCCCGTCCGTGCCGACCGCCTTCCCGTGCGTGTAGCGGTAGTGATTGACGGTCTGTCCGAGGAGGGTGATCTCGATCACCCCGGCATCGACGAGACGCTTGCACTCGTCGACGATCGAATCCGGAGGGCGGTGGACTTCGGCCCCGCGGGTGTTCGGGACCACGCAGTAGGTGCAGAACTTGTTGCAGCCACGGGTGATACGAACATACGCCGACCGCGTGCGCGCGCCGTCGGAGGATGGGTCGAACGCCCGCGAGAGGTCGAGCAGCTCGAGGTGGTCGTCGGCCGCGGCGAGGGTGGCGGAGCGCCGCGACTTGTTGCCGGCGAGGGCGATGCGCTCCTCGCGGACGGCGCCCTCGGTCCGTCGGACATTGTCGATGAGGGCCGGAAGCCGGTCGAGTTCGCCGGGGCCGCAGAGGAGGTCGACCTGGGGGAAGCGCCGCAGCATGTCGGCGCCGTCGCGCTCGGCCATGCATCCGAGGACGCCGAGGATGACCTGCTCGCCCGCCTTCTTGCGTAGGCCGACGAGGCCGAGGCGCGAATAGGCCTTGTTTTCAGCCTGTTCCCGCACCGAGCAGGTGTTGTAGAGCACGATGTCGGCGCGGGCGGCGTCGCTGATGAAGCGGTAGCCGAGGCTGCGGAGGTGACCGCGGACGAGCTCGCTGTCGAGCTCGTTCATCTGGCACCCGAAGGTCTCGAGGTAGACGGTCGGTCCTTGCGACATCGGAACGACAGGGTAGCCGAGGTTCGCGCGCTCCGACTTCTCCATCGGAGCGGCGGAAAATGCCGATAATCGCCTCCATGCTTCGGATGTCGCACGGCGTGATCCTCTGCGCGTTGACGCTCCTCGTGATCGGGGTCGTCATGGTGAACTCGGCTGGCCTTTCGGTGCCGCCCGATCCCGCGCTCGTCCAGAGCGGCGCGCTCACCGAGGCGCAGTTCGAGAAGCTGCAGGCCGCGTATCGCCCGATCTCGTTCGACCAGGTGTTCTTCGGCCGGACGACGATCCTCGCGGCGCTGTCGCTCCTCGCGATGCTCATCGCGTCGCGCATCGATGTCGAGTGGCTCTATCGGCTGCGCGGCGCGTTCTCGCCCGTGCCGTGGATCATCGGCCTCTCGGTGCTCACGCTTATCCTCGTCCATGTGCCGGGAATCGGGCGCGAGGTGAACAACAGCTCGCGCTGGATCGGCCCGCCGAGCTACGGCTTCCAGCCGAGCGAACTGGCGAAGTGGGGCATGCTCGTCGTCGCAGCGTGGTTCTGCGTGCGGCATGCCGACCGGCTGCGGTCGTTCAAGAAGGGCTTCGTGCCGGCGCTCGGCGTGGTCATGCTCGTCTGCGCGCTGATCGGCAAGGAGGACCTCGGCACCGCCGTGCTCGTCTTCGCGAGCTGCACGCTCGTGCTGCTGATCGGCGGACTGCGCTGGACCTATGTCGCGATGCTGATTCCGCTTGGCGCGCTTCTCGCGCTGGTCGCGATCTTCACGAGCCCGTATCGCGTGAACCGCCTGCTCGCGTGGCGCGATCCATGGCAGGACCCCGAGGGCATCGGCTACCACATCATCCAGTCGATGAGCGCGATCGCAGGCGGCGGCCTCACCGGCCGCGGCCTCGGCAACAGCCTGCAGAAGTTCGGCTACCTGCCCGAGGACACCACCGACTTCATCTTCGCGATCATCTGCGAGGAGCAGGGGATCGTGGGCGCGCTGCTCGTGGTGTCGCTGTACGCGGGCCTGCTGCTCTTCGGCCTTGCGATCGTCACGCGCGGTTCGAACCGTCCCGAGGCGGACCGCATCGTGCCGCCGTTCTCTCGGCTCGTCGGCATCGGCGTGCTGCTCACGATCGGCCTGCAGGCGCTCATCAACCTCCTCGTCGTGACCGGCCTCGCGCCCACGAAGGGCATCGCGCTGCCGCTCCTCTCGAGCGGCGGCTCGGGATGGGTGATGATCGGCTTCTCGCTCGGACTCGTGCTCTCGATCGAGCGCTCCGCCATGCGGCGCGAGCGCGAACTGGGCATCACCGATGAAGAGCAGGCCCCGCGCGGCCAGCTCGCGACCGCCGACGGCGTCGCCGGAGCGGGCACGGCATGACCGGCGGCGGCGAAGGTTCGATCATTCTCGCGGGCGGCGGGACGGGCGGTCACATCTCGCCTGGCATCGCGATCGCCGAGCAGCTTGCAGCGCTCGCACCCGAGTTCCGCTGCGTGTTCGCCTGCTCGACCCGCGCGGTCGACGCGCGCATGCTCGAGCATGTCGGCGCCGACTTCGTGCCGATCGCCGCGGAGGGCCTGTCGCTCAAGCCGGCGCGGCTCTACCGCTTCGCGCGCGCGTTCCTCGAGGGCCGGTCGCAATCGCGCGCGCTTCTCGCCGAGCGCGGCGCGCGCGCGGTCGTCGCCCTCGGCGGCTATGTGACGGCGCCGGTGGCGTCGGCGGCCCGCGCGATGAAGGTGCCGATCCTCCTCGTCAATCTCGACGCGACGCCCGGCAAGGCGAACCGCATGGTGGCGCGCGGCGCCACGCGCATCCTCACGGCGCTTCCGACCCCGAAGATGCCGAACTTCGCGGAACGGATCGTCGGCATGCCGATCCGCCGCGCCGCGATCGGAACGGGCACGGCCGTCGAGGCGCGTGCGCGGCTCGGCCTCGAGCCCGGCTTCCGCACGCTGCTCGTCACCGGTGCGTCGCAAGGCGCCGCGAGCCTGAACGACCTCATGGCGCTTCTCCTGCGCGAGGAACGCCCGGCCTTCGGCGGATGGCAGGTGCTTCATCTCGTGGGCAACGCCGACCGTGCGCCGATCGAGTCCGCGTATCGCGCCGCGGGCGTCCGCGCCAGCGTGGTGCCGTTCATCCACGAGATGGGTTTCGCCTGGCGTGCGGCCGATCTCGCGCTTTCTCGCGCGGGTGCGAACTCCGTCGCCGAGGCGGTCCACAACGCCGTGCCCACGGTGTTCGCGCCGTACCCGTATCACGCGGATCTCCATCAGCGCTGGAACGCGGAGCCCTACGCGAACGAAGGCGTCGCGGTGCTTGCCGACGACCTGATCGACGCGGCGCGGAACCGCGCGACGCTCGGTTCGGCGCTCGTTGCGCTGATGACCGACGACGCTCGGCGCGACGCGATGCGATCGGCGCTCGACGCGCGTCCGCGCGACCATGCCGCGGAGGAGATCGCGCGCGTCGCCATCGAGATGGCGAAGTCCGCGCGGCGCCCCGCCGTGCGCAGCTGAAGGATCAGCCGATCGAGCCGAGCCACTCTGCGAGAAGGTCGATCGTATTCTCGAGGTCGCCCTTGTCGACCATCTCGGTCGTGGTGTGGATGTAGCGCGTGCCCGTCACGATCGCGATGCAGCGCGCACCTTCGCCCGCGCGCTGGATCGCGGCGCCGTCCTGGCCGCCGCGCGGCAGGATCGACTTCTGGTAGGGGATCTTGTGCTTCTTCGCGACGGCGACGACATCGTCGACGAGCTTCGCATCGGAGATCATCGAGCTGTCCTGGATGAGGATGCCCGCGCCGAGGCCCTGCTTGGTGACGCGCTGGCTGTCCGGGACGCCCGGGGTGTCGCAGGCGAGCGTCACATCGAGTCCGACGCCGATGTCGGCCTTGGCGGCGTAGGCCGCCGTCTGCGCGCCGCGCAGGCCGACTTCCTCCTGCGTGGTGAACGCGCTGACGATCTCGCAGGCGTGGCCGTTCTTGCGCTTGGCCAGCTTGCGCACCGCCTCGATCGCGACGAAGCACGCGAGGCGGTTGTCGAGCGCCTTCGAGACGAGCTTCTTCGGCGTCTCGAGGAACGGCTGGTCGAGCACGACGAAGTCGCCGACCTCGACCGACTTCTTCACATCGTCCGCGTCGCGGCCGAGATCGATGAAGAACTCCTCGACGCCCGGCACCTTGGTGCGCTCGGCCTCGCTCGAGATGTGGATCGGCTTGCCGCCCGGGTTCATCACGCCCTTGAAGTCGCCCTTCGGCGTGCAGACGAGGACGCGCGATGCGAAGAGGTTGCGCGTGTCGAAGCCGCCGGCGGGGTTCACCCAGATGCAGCCGTTCTCGTCGACATGGCGGACGAAGAAACCGATCTCGTCCATGTGCGCCGCGAGCATCACGCGCACGGGCTTCGCGCCCTTCGCGCCCTTGCGCGTCGGCTTGCGGGTGCCGATCAGCGAGCCCATCGCGTCGGTCGACGAGGTGTCGAACAGGCCCTTCGTCTCCTTCGCGATCAGCGCGCGCACGCGATCCTCTCGACCGGGGATGCCAGGGGTCTCGCAGAGGCGGCGGAAGAGATCGATGTCCATGGTTCGGCTCCGTTGATGTCTCGAAGGAAGTGCGTGCGCAGCACGCGGATCGGGGATCGACGATGGTATAGGATTTGACCCATGCGATTCGACACCCCGCTCCGAGCCTCACACCGTGCCTTCGTCGCGCAGGACGCCGCCCGCCGCGCCGAACGGGCCCGCGAAGCGCGCGGAGCCGTCGCCACGCGGCGCGAGATCGAGATCGAGTACCTGCCTTTCGGACCTGCCGACGAGTCGGGAGCGCCGACCTGCGAGGTGGTCGCCGCCTACGCGGAGGTGGAGCTCGAGTACGCCGCGATCCGCAACGGATGCGCGCTCGTCGACAGCTGCGAGCGTGGGTCGCTCGTCGTGCGCGGCAAGGACCGCGTCGACTTCGTGAACCGCCTTGTCACGCAGGAACTCAAGAAGCTCGCCGACGGCAGCGTCGTGCGCGCGTTCCTCACGAACCGCAAGGGCCGCATCGACGCCGACCTCGTGATCGCGCTTCTGCCCGACGCGCTCGTGATCGACACGCTCGTCCACGATGTCGAGGCCGTGCGCTCGGCGCTCGAGAAGATGGTGTTCTCGGAGGATGTCGCGCTCGAGACGCGCACGGCGTCGCACGCGCGGCTCACGCTCGCCGGTCCGCGCGCGGCGGCCGCGCTGAAGGCGCTCGGACTCGCCGCGCCTTCCGCCGAGGCGGGCGCCTGGCGCGTCGCGTTCGGCGGCGGCCACGCGGAGATCATGCGGCTCGACGAGTTCGGCGCGGACGGCTGCGCGATCACGGTCTCGCGCGACGACGCGCCGGCGCTGTGGCTCAGCCTCACGACCTTCGGCGCGCGGCCGGCAGGATGGTTTGCGACGAACACCGCGCGCCTCGAGGCCGGCACGCCGTACTTCCGCATCGACTTCGGTCCCACGAACCTGCCGCAGGAGACAGGCGTGCTCGAGTCGCGCGTGAGCTTCACGAAGGGCTGCTATCCCGGACAGGAAGTGGTCGCGCGGCTCCAGCATCTCGGGAAGCCCAAGCAGAGGCTCGTCGGCCTGCGCGTCGAGGGCGACCTGCTTCCCGTCTCGGAGGCGCAGGTCTTCGCGTTCGTCGAGGGCGGCTCGATCGGCGAGCAGGTCGGCGTCGTCACTTCGAGCGGACTCGCGCCGATGCTCGGCGCGGTGCCGGTGGCCTTCGCGATGCTGTCGTCGAGTTCCTACGCCGACGGCACGCGTGTGCTCGTGAACGCCGAGGGCGCGCAGGCCCCCGCGACGGTCGGTTCGATGCGATTCCTCGAGGATTCCGCGCAGGAAGGCGGCGCGCCTTGAACGGCGGACCGGAAGGGATCCTCGACGCGCGGCTCACGGAGATCGCGCTGTTCGTCGGTGGCGGCATCGTCACGGTGATGGTGCTTGCGCTTGCGATCTGGCTCTTCGTGCGCGCATCGCGCGAGGAACGCGAGCGGGAGGAGAGCGAGACGCGCGAGCGCGAGGAGCGAGAGAAGCAGGGCGGAGGCGCGCCATGAGCGAAGTCCACCTCTGCGAGGTCGGTCCGCGCGACGGACTGCAGAACGAGAAGTCGATCATCCCGGCGGCGGACAAGATCCGGTTCGTCGAGCTGCTCGCGCGCGCAGGGCTGCGCGAGATCGAGGTCACGAGCTTCGTGAGCCCCAAGTGGGTGCCGCAGCTCGCGGACGCGGAAGAGGTCCTCGCCGGCGTGCTGCGCTGCGCCTCGCGCACGCCGTCGGGCGATCCGATCGTGCTTTCCGCGCTTGTTCCGAACGAGAAGGGGCTCGAGCGCGCGCTGGCGTGCGGCGTACGGAAGGTCTCGGTCTTCACGGCGGCAAGCGAGGGCTTCACGCGCAAGAACATCAACGCGACCATCGCCGAGTCGATCGCGCGCTTCGAGCCGGTGGTGCGCGGCGCGCATGCGGCGGGCGCGACGGTGCGCGGCTATGTGAGCTGCATCGTGCGCTGTCCGTACGACGGCGCGGTCGAACCCGATGCGGTCCGCGCGATCTGTGCGCGGCTTGTCGAGATCGGAGTCGACGAACTCGATCTCGGCGAGACGCTCGGCGTGGCGACGCCCGACGAGGTCGCGCGCGTCGTCGAGTGCTGCGCGTCCGTGCGCCCCGCGGCGGAGCTCGTCCTGCACCTTCACGACACGCGCGGCATGGCGGTCGCGTCCGCGGTGCGCGCGCTCGAACTCGGGGTGCGGAAGTTCGACAGCTCGACCGGCGGGATCGGCGGGTGTCCGTACGCGCCGGGTGCCGCGGGCAATGTCGCGACCGAGCGGCTCGAGGCCGCGTTCCGCGAGCTCGGCTACCGAACTTCGGTCGACTGCGACGCGCTCGCCGAGGCTTCGGCGTTCATCCGGCGCGCGCTTGGCGCGTCGTGAGGCGCGCCACCGTCGCGGTGGCGGATCGGCCACGACGCGATCGGCTGCGGCGACAGCGCGAAGAGCCTGCGCTCCATGTCGATGCGGTGGACCCGCACCTGCCGGCCCTCGATCACCACGGCGAGCGGACGCCCGGGGAAGGTGTAGGCGCCCGTGTTCACGATGCGCAGTCCGCCCGTCTCGCGGATGAACGAGCGGTGGCTGTGACCGATGAGCACGGTGCCTGCGCGCGGCGCGAAGCGCGTCGCCCAGTCGTGGATCATCGAGGGATAGCGGCGCCAGTAGGAAAGTACGGCGAGGGCGCGATGCGGTCGGACCGCCATCCCCGCGATCGTCGAGATGTAGGCGCCCGCGCCGAGCGCGCGCCATTCGGCCATCGAGGCCTCGCGCGCCGCGGCGAGCCGGCCCTCGTGTTCGTCGCGGCCTGCTGCCGATGAGACGAACGCGGTCTCGAAGGCCTGGCGCATCGCGTTGGCGTAGGGAGACCACGGCGCGATCGCCGGGTGGAGCGCATCGCCATGCGTGAGGTAGATGGCGCCGTCTGCGAGCGACATCGACCGCGCGGCGCTGACGAACGGATCATGGTTGCCCGCGATCAGCTCGAGCCGCGCGCCCCCGCGCGCGCAGAGTTCCTGGAGACGGGCGACCTCGTACTCCGCATGCTCGCGGAACTGAGCGTGGTGGAGTTCCGCCACATCGCCGTTGACGATGACGCGCTCGAAGCGCGCGCACAGGTCGGCGAACCGATGCGACTGCGCCGTCGCGCCTGGGCGGCCGAGATGCAGATCGCTGAGGACGAGCGTCGTTGGCTCGGCGGTGGAACTCACGGGGGACTCGGCTTCGTCGGTGTGCGGCGTCGGGCGGAGCGACTTCCATCGGCTCGTATGCGACCGTGCTTGAATGTGCGCGCGGTGCAGCGGCCGAGGTTTGCTCAGCCGCCCGCGTCTGGTCCGGCCCCGGGTCCGAATGTGATCAGGTTCTTGCCGTTTCGCTTCGATTCGAGGGCGCGCAGATCGGCCCGGCGCAGCAGCGATTCGGGGTCATGGCCTTCCCACGGGAAGACGGCGACGCCCGCGGAAACCGTGACCGTGCCGGGACCTTCGCGGCTGAGGGACGGCAGGCGGAGTTCCGCGACCGCTTTCTGGAAACGGCGCGCGATCGCCTCGACGGATTCGGGCGCGGATCCACCGCCCTTGCGCGGAGCGGAGGCATCGCAGAACACGACCACGAACTCGTCGCCACCGATGCGGAAGACATGGTCTCCGGCCCGCACGCAGGTTCGCAGGAGTTCCGCGATCTCGCGCAGCACCTCGTCGCCGGCGTGGTGGCCGTAGTCGTCGTTGTATCGCTTGAAGTCGTCGATATCGAGGCACATCACGCTGATGGTGCGCCTCTCCTCGATCGCGCGCGACATCGTTTCGCGGAGCAGCGTCTCGAACGCGCGGCGGTTGCCGGCGGCGGTGAGATCGTCCGTCCACGCGAAGCGGCGCAGCTCGCGGTGCGATTCCTCGAGCCGCAGCCAGTGCGACAGCCAGACGGCCCACGCCGAGAGCGTCGCTTCGTCGAGCGTGGTCGACACGAGTACGCCGTAGGTGTGGCCTTCGCCTGCGACCTCGGCTTGGCGCAGTCCTCGGCGATCGAGCGCGACCGCGGCCTCTTCGCCGGGGCGCGGCGCGGCGATGAAGCGCACATCGGTGGTGCCGAGGTGATGGCGCAGCACGCGCAGTGCCGCGGCCTGGAGGTCGGAGTGCTCGAGCACCGCGCGCACGAGATCGATGTCGCCCGGCGGGCCGTCGCGCGGCGGGGAGGGAATGGGCGCGGGCATGGTGAAGCCGGCGTGCCGTCGCGGGCTCAGGCGCGGCTCTGGCTGCTTCGGCTCTGCGTGCCGAGTCTCTGGATGCCGAGTCTCGGGATGCCGAATCTCTGCATGCTTGACCTCGAGACGGGCGTGCTCCGGTGGCGGTTGCTCCTGACGCCCGCGCGACGCGCCGGCCAGCGCATCCTCGATGGCGAGTTCGACGACGCCGCGCTCCGCCGGCGCAGTGGCCGCTTCGTCGCGCTGCGGCTCCGGTGGAACCAGACGCGCCCGCGCCGCTTCCTGCCGTGCTGCATCTCGAGTTTCAAGTCGAGTTTCAAGTTCCTTCGCTTCCCGCCGAGGTTGCATCACTCCAAGTTCGTAAAGAACCGGCAATAGTTCATCCGTATTCGTGGGAAGAACGAGAGAATGCTCAAAATCCTCCGCAATCGCCTCGGCGATGAGATCTTCTTGACCCTGCCGCACCGCGAGGATCAGAGGTACGAGCGGATCCGCCCGGCGGAAGGCCGCAACGACCCTCTGCATGTCAAATCCCTCACAATCCGCAGAGACGATCACGGCGGAGACCGGCTCGCGGGCGGGCGAGAGACCGACATCCGCCACGGCGTCGAGCAGCGTCTCGATCTCGCTCACCGCCGCGATGTGCCGACGAAGCAGCGCAGCGAGTTCGCGGATCGACTCGCCGCGCCCGACCACGACGGCACGGGCGCGCGAGGCGCGCGGGCGCTGCATGGATGAGCCTGCCGCGGTCATCGGGCGCCTCCATCGTCGTGCCGCGGCGGAAGGTCGCGCTCGAAGAGGTTGAGAAGCATCTCGAGTTCCTCGGAGGTCACCGAGTTTCCACTCGGGCCCGGGGGATCCTCGGGAGCGTCGTCGGATGCGCCCGCGGATGGATGCTCGAATGCACCCTCGGAGGCACCCTCGGGCGCACGATCGAGTTCAGCCTCGACCGATGGTGCTGCGGTGCGCCAGGCGGCGGGGGGCTCGGGCGGTCTGCTGATGCGCAGTGCGGGCGCGGTGCTTCCGACCGCGCGGACCGCGCGCTCGCGCGGCGCGGGTTCGGGCGTCTCCACGCCCTGTCCGCGCTGCACCTCGATCGCGATGTCGGCTTCGAACACCCAGATCGCGATGCGCTGCAGCCGCGACCGCACCGTCGAGAACAGTCCGTCGAGGTCGTCGATCTGACGCTCGGCGACGATGAGCGCCGCGCGCTCGGGCGGCTTCGCCTCGCGCTCGATGGTCGTGAGCGCCGCCACCGCCAGCAGCGGGTGATCCACGAACTCGCACCGGACTCCGGACCGGGCCGCCAGTGCGCCAAGATCGTCCGATAGTTGACAACCATCGGCCGTCAGGATGACGGCACGGGTGTATTGACGCAGGGCGTCCAGGGGTCTGGGCGCGGGGAGTGGCAATCGAGGCGGGTCCTCAGGCAGAATCTAGCACCAGTTCGAGGGAAGTCTCTGAGAACCCGCCGAGAACCCTCGTATCCGTGAGACGGAGGTCCGTCTGGAAGCCGACGCGTTGGCGGAATCGGGTCGGCGTGGTATCGTTCTCGACCCGTCGCCCACCCTGTGGTGGGCACACCCCCGAGCGGCAGTGGGCTTGCTCGGGGCATCCAAGACCGCATCGATGGCCGGGCTTCCCGTCCCATCGGTGCTGAGATAGCAGAGGCAGGTTTCGAATCATGTCGCAGTTCCAGACTCAGGCTCCCTCGTTCAGGCTCAAGGAAGGCGCCAGCGGCCGTCTCTTCGTCGACTACCGCTCCACCGAGGACCTGCGCCGTCTCATGACCCCGAACGGCAAGATCTATTCGCGCAAGCGCACGGGTCTTTCGGCCCAGCAGCAGCTTCAGGTCGCCCAGGCGATCAAGCGCGCGCGCTTCATGGCGCTCCTGCCGTACACCTCGGCGACGATGTGAGAGCGGCGGCTGCTTCACCGACGGCGAAGCCCGAGCGCTCGACCAACGATCACGACAGCGATGACCGGCGCCACTGTTTCGAGCAGTGCCGCGCGGGTTGTCTCGTGCACACCGACTCAGCGCTGCTGGAGGTCGCGGCGGCCGCTTTGGCCGTCGACTCTCTGCGCGGGGCTCCTACGGCGCCGCTCGCTCAAGCAAGCCGCAATGCGGCAGCAACGCGCGACACGAAGCACAGCGTCCGCAGCTTGCGAAGCCCCGCGTCGGCGGGGTCGATCTTGCGCGCGCGGGCGATCCACGCATGCGCGATCCGGTAGCGCTTGCGCTCGATCGCGATGAGCGCGAGGTTGTGCATCGCGACGATCGACTTGGGATCGAGCCGAAGCAGACGCCGCGAACAGGCGCGGCCGTGGTCGTGGAAACCTCGCTCGAACGCGATGCGGCCGGCGATGCGCAGGAGCTCTGCGTCGTTGCTCTCGCCTTCGATGACCTTTCGACCGAAGCGCGCGACGAACAGCTTCTCCGCGTTCGCGGTCATTCCGCAGGCGAGGAGCGCCTGCACGGTCTCGAGAAGGTCGATTCGGTCGGCAGGCGCGCTGCGCGCGTCGAGTTCCTTCTCGAGCAGCGGCCGCGCAGCCTCGGGGCGACCCTGCGCAACGGCGAGGAGCGCGGCCTCAAGGCCAAGGCCGGGCAGCTCGGGGGCAAGCCTGGTGGCGACTTCACCGTGCCGCGCGGCGCGAACGAGGTCGCCTCGGCGCCGCATCGTGCGCGCGAACAGGAGATGGAGCTTCGGGTTCGACGGCTCGACGCGCGCGAGCTGGTCAAGCAGCTGGGCGGCCTCGGCGGCGCGGCCCGAGGCGAGGTGAATCCGCACGGCCTCGATCGCGAGCGGCGGGGGAACCGCGCCGCGGCGGAACTCCTCGGAAAGCAGCGTGGCCGTCTCCGCTCCGCGATCGATGAGAAGCAGCGTGCGGGCGAGTTCGATGCGGGCGCCCACGAGCGTGGGACCCTCGGCGATCGCGCGGCGGAAGCAATGCTCGGCGCGCCGCATGTCGCCGCGGGCGACCAGGCTCCGCGCGATCTCGAGGTGCGAGGTCGCCGGACGGTCGATCGAGTGGAGCGCGAGGTAGTAGGCGGTCTCCGCCTCCTCGTGGCGACCGAGGAGCGCGAGCGACCGGATCAGCATCGAGACGGCGGTCTCGCACTTCGGATCGAGCCGGAGCGTCGCCTCGAACGCGGTGACGGCTTCCTCGTAGCGCGCGAGCTTGCCGAGGATGAGGCCTTCGGCGAGCCGTGGGTCGCGGGCGGTGGGGAGCAGCGCCGCCGACTGGCGGTAGAGCTGCAGCGCCTCGTCCTGCCGGCCGATCGCCTCGAGCGTCCAGCCGAGGTTCAGCATCCAGTCGCCGCGGGAGGGGTCGCTCGCGACTGCTGCGCGCAGTTCGCGCTCGGCGTCCACGAGCCTGCCCTGTCGGAGCATCTCGCGTGCGCGGTTGGCGTGATGTTCGCCTTTCCTCGAGTCGGCCATTGGTCTGCCCTGTGCGTCAGAGGGTAGCGCCTTGGATCGACGAGACCACCGGAAATTCGCCAATCATCGCCGTTTCCGACGGCCGTGGGCATGCGTGCGGTCACCGCTATAGTCCCCGCTTTCCCTGAATCAGACCGCGACGAGGAAGCACCGCCATGGCAAGCGCAGCAGGAACCGGAAAGTCCCGCACGAAGTCGAAGAAGTCGTCCCAGAAGCAGGGTGGCGCCTCGGGTGCGCCCGCGATCGGTCAACGCCGCGAGACGGACTCGATGGGCGAGATGTTCGTGCCGGCCGACGCGCTCTACGGCGCGACCACCCAGCGCGCCGTGCTCAACTTCCCCGTGTCGTTCCGCACGGTGCCCCAGGCGCAGATCGAGGCGCACATCCTCCTGAAGAAGTGCTGTGCCGAGGCGAACGCCGAACTCGGCGAACTTGCGCGCGACAAGGCCGCGGCGATCGCTGCGGCCGCCGACCATCTGCTCGGCGAGTTTGCGCAGCCTGTCGCCGAAGGCCTGCGCCACCCGTTCAGCCATCCGCTGATGCGGCACTTCCCGATCGATGTCTTCCAGACCGGCTCGGGCACCTCGACCAACATGAATGTGAACGAGGTGATCGCGAATGTCGCCAGCCAGCGCGCGGGCAAGGCGATCGGCTCGAAGGATCCCGTCCATCCGAACGACCATGTGAACTACGGCCAGAGCTCGAACGACACCTACCCGTCGTCGATGCAGATCGCGGGCGCGCTGCTCATCTCGAGGCGGCTGATCCCCGCGCTCGAGCGACTCGCGAAGGCGCTCGAGTCGAAGGCGAAGCAGTGGGACAAGGTCGTCAAGATCGGCCGCACGCACCTCATGGACGCGACGCCGATCCGCCTCGGCCAGGAGTTCAGCGGCTACGCGGCCGCCGCGCGCCTCGCCATCACGCGCGCGAAGGCCGCGCGCGACGCGCTCGCCCTCGACATGCCGATCGGCGGCACCGCGGTCGGCACGGGCATCAACGCGCATCTGAAGTTCGGCCGCACCGTCTGCGCGAAGCTCACGAAGGCGACGGGCGTGAAGTTCGTCGAGGCGAAGAACCACTTCGAGGCGCAGTCGACGCGCGACTGCGTGGTCGATGCGCACGGTCACCTCAAGACGATCGCGGTGTCGCTCACCAAGATCGCCAACGACATCCGCTGGCTCGGCTCCGGTCCGCGCTGCGGCCTCTTCGAGCTGTCGCTGCCCGCCACGCAGCCGGGATCGTCGATCATGCCGGGCAAGGTGAATCCCGTCATCTGCGAGAGCGTGATGATGGTCGCTTGCCAGGTCGTCGGCAACGACGCCGCGATCACGATGGGCGGCATCGGCGGCGTCGGCTCGCTCCTCGAGCTCAATGTCGCGATGCCCGTGATCGCCGAGCGCCTGATCGAGTCGGTCGAGCTCCTCGCGAACGCGAGCACGATGTTCTGCGACAAGTGCCTCGACGGACTCGCGCTCAACGAGGCCGAGGCGACGGGCACGGTCGAGAAGAGCCTGATGATGTGCACTTCGCTCGCACCGGTGATCGGCTACGACAACGCCGCCAAGGTGGCGAAGGAAGCTTTCAAGTCGGGCGAGACCGTTCGACAGTATGTGCTTCGTCACAAGATGGTCGAGCCGAAGCAGCTCGAGAAGCTGCTCGATGCGACGGCCATGACGAAGCCGGGCGGCAAGGGGCCTGGCGGGGGCTGAGCGGGTGAGCGTGACTCGGGCGCGGGGAAATCACGGACGAGAGCGTTGGATTCGTCAGGAATCAACCTGACTGTTGCCTTTCTTCTGACAGGGCCGCTGTGCGGCCGCGTAAGGTGGGCATGGACATCGCAACCGTCGCCACCGTCGGGTCTCGGCTCGAGCCCTTTGCATCCGAGCCTGTGCGGCACGAGCCGCGCGTGCGGGCGCGCCCCACTTCTACCGCCGCCGCGAGGCATCGCGGAGGGCAGGCTGCGCGGGAGCTCGTGCGCTTCGCCTCGATCTCTCCCGACCTGGTGGCGGTGCTCGATCGCGATCTCCGCTACATCGGTGCAAGCCAGCCCTGGGTCGAGCGCTACTTCCCGAACGATTGCCTCTGGCTCGGCCAGCTGCACGACGAACTGGTGCCCGACCTCCCCGAGAGATTCCGGGCGGTCTACCGCCGTGCGCTCAAGGGCGAGACCTTCCGCGGCGAGCTCGACCACTTCGAGCGTGCCGATGGCACGACGCACTGGGTGTGCTGGTCGGCCGGCCCCTGGTGGACCGTCGAGGGCACGGTCGGCGGCATCACGCTGTCGGTGCACGACACGAGCGAACTCCGCGCGAAGGAAGTCGAACTGCAGGAGCGCAACCGCACCGCCGACCGCATGGCATCGATCGGCATGCTGGGTGCCGGCCTCGGACACGACATGCAGAACCTGCTGCTGCCGCTGCGCGCCCATCTGAACGCGATCGCAGCGGGCGAGCGTGCTGCGGAGATTCCGCGGCACGGGGTCCACATCGAGGCGCTCCGGCGCGGAGTCGAGCATCTCCAGCATCTCTCGGACAGCCTGCATCTCCTCGCGTCGGAGGAGCCGCTGTCGGAGCATGCCGCGAACGAAGAGACCTCGCTCGTCGCGTGGTGGTCGCAGTTCGAGGCGCTCTTCCGCTGCGCGATGCCTCGCCGGACCAAGCTCGAGGCGCGGATCTTCCACGATCTCCCGCCCATCGCCGTGTCGGGTCATCTGCTGACCCGAGTGATGCTCAACCTCCTCACCAATGCGGCGAGGGCGATCACCGCGCACCTCGACCACCTGCGGTACGGAGGCGTCGTCTGCATCGATGTGCGGGAGGAAGGCGGCGCAGATGGCGGTTGGATCCGGATTTCGGTGACGGACAACGGGATCGGCATGACGCCTGAGGTGAAGAAGCGCGCGACCGAGGCGTTCTTCACGACGCGAAACGGCGGCAGGGGCTCCGGCCTCGGGCTCGCGTTCGTGTCGCGCGTCGTCCAGGACCACGGAGGACGCCTCGAGATCGAGTCGGAGCACGGCGCGGGAACGACGATGACGCTGGTGCTGCCGGCGTGCGCGTGAGGCGGTGTTGAGAGGACGCGCTTCGGCGGCTTCTACTCGACTGCGCCGCGTGCGTCCGTACTGCGGTCGGAAGGCCTTGCGTGCGCTCGATGCCGCCACTACCCCTGCTTCGCAGGGGTAGTGCCACACGACACGCCCTGCGACTCCGGCATCGTTCGCTCAGGCTTCGCTGCGCTCCGCCTTCGTGGGCACCTGGGTTGCCGAGCGCGAAGCGCGAGCAGGTTGGCGGGAAGGTCGCGGCGCGTGTCGTGTGGCATCACCTCTGGTGATGGCGGCCTCGAACGCGCCGGGTGCGCCACGACTGCAGCCTGAAGGTCGTCCCAGCGTGCGCGCCCGCCGGCGATGCCCCTCCGCCCCCGAGCGCGGCGCGCAGCGCAGCGCGAGCGAGTTGGCAACGACTTCGCCACTCGT
>JBKCZS010000080.1:0-3813 GCA_046337925.1 bacterium
AAGCGCCTCGGTTGCTTATGAGTTCGTGCATTTCCGCCTCTGGAACTGTGAACCCGAGACAAACTGGGGCGCGAGGTCTCTCGATGCGCGGAGAGACAATCCGGGGAGACCGCCGCAAGGGTCGGCCAAGCACCCGGCCGCACCTCTCCGCTGGCCCACCCCGCGAGACCTTCACGCACGCAACCCCTTGCCACAAAGCGCGTACGCGTTCCGCAAAACGCGAACGCCCCGGCCGTGAGGCCAGGGCGTTCACTCTGAACCTGCTGGCGCGCCAGTTTCGCGCGCGCTCGTCAGATGCACGCGACCTTCGTCCGCGGATGGGAAGTAGTCAGGGCTGGACGAGCTTCGAACGGTCGGTGGGTTCTTGGGTGCAGAGAGGGCTGGATGACCCCTCGTGGTGCGCTGGAATCAGGGTTCCAGCGCGCTCGAGTGCCCGCGCTTCAAGCAGCCGACGCATGGAACCGCACACCCACCGCACGAGCCACGCGCAGGATCGTGTCGAGGCTCGGGTTGCCATCCTCGCTGAGCGCCTTGTAGAGACTCTCGCGGCTGAGGCCAGTCTGCTTCGCGACCTTGCTCATGCCGACCGCGCGGGCGATGTCGCCGAGCGCGCGCGAGATGCCTGCCGCGTCATCGGGTGCCTCGACCAGCCACGCCTCGAGGTAGGCGGCCATTTCCTTTGGCGTGCGGAGCTGCTTCGCGACGTCGTAGACGACCGTGCGGGTGTGACTCGAGCCGCGGCGGGAGGACTTCGCAGGTGAGCGCTTCGACTTGGTGGTAGTGGCTCGTGGCATGATGGTCTCGTCAGTGAGCGGGTGGGCTGGCTGTCTCGATCTCAAGGGATGTTCTTGGCGAGCTCGATCGCTCGCTCGATGTCGCGGCGCTGCGTGGACTTGTCGCCGCCTGCGAGCAGGATGATCAACTCGCCGTCCCGCTCCGTGAAGTACACGCGGTAGCCAGGACCGACATCGATCTTCAGTTCGGACACGCCGTCGCGCAGGGCGCGATGCGAACCCCAAACCTTCCGGCACGGTTGCCATGCACGAGCCGATCGACGCGAACCTGGATGCGGGCGCGGGCCACGTGGTCCCGCAAGCCGTTGATCCAGTCCCGGTAGACGGTCGTCATCCTGACGCGCATGGCACAAGTGTAGCCTATGGACTACGCTTGTCAAGCGGAGTTTCGAGTGAGGCGCTCGCCTCCACCCCTCTCGCCGCAGCAAGAACGAAAGTCCTTCGCTTTCGTGGCGGAGGGTGTCAGAATTGTTCGGGATAGGTCTCCCGAGTGACCGGCGCGCCGCTGAGGAGCTGCGGCTGATGCACGTTCAATCAAGAGTAGACCTAGACAGGCGAAGCGTCATGTGATGTAGGGCGATTGCTGCGCCATCGATCCGGAGCGCGTCGGGTTCGGTCCCCCAGGTGGTGAAGCCGAGCGACTCGTAGAGCGACCTCGCGGCCTCGCCCTCTGCGGAAACGCTCAGCGTCACCCACTCGATCTTCGGCCAGGTGCTTGCATGGTCGACACACGCGGCAACGACCGAACGCCCGAACCCGCGTCCTCGATGGGCTGGCGAGACATACACGCCCCAGATGCTTGAGCGATGTCGCTGCTTCTCGCGCGTTTCGCGGGAGATGCCCGCCATCGCGACGAGCCGTTGCGGATCAACAGGATCGGCGATCGCAAAGACAGCGCGGTTGGCGTCCGCGAGGCAATCCTCGACTGCGCCGATTTCGCGGAAACGGCAGTCGGCCGGTGATGATCCGAACGCGGTGGGCTCCCCGGAGATGGCTTCGCGCCGAAGCAAGTAGAGGCGGCCGGCATCCTCGCGTGCGAGACGACTGGCATTGATCATGGAACGCAGTATCCGAACCCACTGGCCCGATCGCAAGGCGGCTGACGACCGAGATGCCCTGCGCGGCCGTGCACCCGCGGAGCAGCGTACTTCAGGCACTGGGCTCCGCTCACGGCCGACTCATCACCGGAGACTTCCGCGATTCACGCCCTCCGCGCCGTCCGGATTCTGGCCGAAGCGCCTCGGTTGCTTATGAGTTCGTGCAATTCGGCCTCGGGAACCGTGAACCAGAGACCTTTCGGGGCGCGAGGTCTCTTGATGCGCGGAGAGACAATCTGCGAGCACGCCCGCGAGCGTCGGCCAGGCGCTCGGCCACGCCACCGCGCTGGCCCACCGCAAGAGACCTCGGCGCACGCAACCCCTTGTCGCAAAAGCGCGTACGCACGCCGCAAGACGCGAACGCCCCGGCCGGGAGGCCAGGGCGTTCACTCTGAACCTGCAGGCGCGCCAGTTTCGCGCGCGCTCATCAGTTTCACGCGGCCTTCGGCCGCTGATGGGAAGTAGGGCGGGCTGGATTCGAACCAGCGTCTTATCGATTATGAGTCGACGGCTCTAGACCGCTGAGCTACCGCCCCGAGTGGTCGGGAGTGTACCTGCGCCGCCAGCCGCTCCGCCTGCGAGGAAGCCTGTCGCCCACGCCCACTGGAAGTTGAAGCCGCCGATGCGGCCGTCGACATCGAGGATCTCGCCGGCGAGGTGGAGGCCGGGGCACACGCGCGACTCCATCGTGTCGAGCTTCACTTCGGAGAGCGGCACGCCGCCCATCGTGACTTCGGCGTAGGTGAAGCCGCGGTCGCCTTCGACCGAGAGCGGCAGCGCGCACGCGGCGCGCGCGAGCGCCTTGCGCTGGTCGCGCGTGAGTTGGCGAAGGCTCGACGCTGGGTCGACGCGCGCGACTTCGCAGAGGGTGCGTGCGAGGCGCTCGGGCACGAAGTCGCGCAGGAACGCGACGGCGTTCGCGGCCTTGCTAGCGAGGAGCTTCGCGTCGAGCGTGTCCTCGCGTTCGTTCGGAATGAAGTTCGCGAAGAGCCCGGCGAGCGAATCGTCGCACACCGCGTCGCGCCAGTAGCGGCTGATGTCGAGCGCGCACGGGCCCGACAGGCCGAAGTGCGTGCAGAGGAGCGAGTTCGTGAACTCCTTCATCACCTTGCCTGTGCCGCTCCGCAGCGTGAGCGTCGCGGGCAGCGTGAGGCCCGACAGCACGCGCAGCGGATGCGTGCCCGGCAGGATCAGCGGCACGAGCGCCGGGTACACGCGGTCGCTCACCGTGTGGCCGAGCGCGCGCGCGAAGTCATAGCCGCCGCCGTCGGAGCCGGACTTCGGCAGCGCCTTGCCGCCCGTCGACAGGACGACGCGCGGCGCGTGGATCTCGCCCCAGTCACCGGCGACGATGAACCCGCCGCCATTCGAATCATCGGGCGCGCGCTCGAGCCGCGTGACGCGGCGCGGAAAGCGCAGGTCGACGCCCGCGTCGCGCGCGGCCTGCAGGAGCGCGTTCAGGACCGTGTGCGCATCGTCGGTCGTGGGGAAGAGCTTGCCCGTGTCCTCGCGCTTGAGTTCGACGCCATACGCCTCAAAGAACCGCACGGTGTCCTCGACCGTGAACTTGCGCAGCACCGTGCGGATCGCGCCAGGCGTGCTGCCCGCGTAGGCCTTCTCGTCGACCGCGTGGTGCGTGACATTGCAGCGCCCGCCGCCCGCGACGAGGATCTTGGCGCCGATCACACGCGCGCCGTCGAGCGCGATGACGCGCGCGCCCGCGCGCCCGGCGTGGATCGCCGCGAAAAGTCCCGCTGCGCCCGCGCCGACGACGACCAAGTCCGCCTGTTCGCTCACGGAGCCTCTGGCTTCGTCGGCGTGAGTGCGACCGAACCCTTCAGCGTGCGCGCCTTCTCGGCGAGCACCTCGATCTCGATCGAGTCGCCCGCCTTGCCCGTCGCGTAGAAGCGCACGAAGCGCGA
>JBKCZS010000081.1:0-19317 GCA_046337925.1 bacterium
GCGCGTTGACCTCGCCCGCCGAGGTCGTGAACGCAGGCACTCCTGGAGCGTTGCACGACGTCCACGAAGCCTGGCCGCGCGATCGTCGCGGCATGGCCGAGTGGCTCGTGGCCCCTTCGAACCCGCTGACCGCGCGCGTGATCGTGAACCGCGTCTGGACCTGGCACTTCGGCGTGGGAATCGTCGACACGCCGAGCAACTTCGGCGTGCTCGGCAGCGCGCCGTCGCATCCCGAGCTCCTCGACTACCTCGCGCGCCGCTTCGCGCGCGAAGGCTGGCGCCTCAAGGACCTCCACCGCCTCGTGATGACGAGCGCCGCCTACCGCCAGGCGAGCTCCGTCGCCGAGCCGCTCCCGTCGTTCGATCCCGACAACCGGCTGCTGTCGCGCTTCCCGCGCCGCCGCGTCGAGGTCGAGGCGATCCGCGATTCGGTGCTGTCGGTCGCGGGCTCGCTCGACCGCACGATGGGCGGCTCGCTCCTGAATGTCGGCGACCACGACTATGTGACGAACGACCAGTCGGGCAACGCCGCACGCTACGAAGCGCCGCGGCGGACGGTGTACCTGCCCGTCATCCGCAACGCGATGTTCGGGATGTTCAGCGCGTTCGACTATCCCGACTCGAGCATGCCGGTCGACTGCCGCTCGCGCACCGTGGTCGCGCCGCAGGCGCTCTTCTTCATGAACGCGCCGTTCGTCGAGGACGCGGCCGGGCGCATGGCCTCGGACCTCGCGCGCACGATGCCCGACCGCGACGCGCGCATCCGCGAGGCGTTCCGCAAGGTGCTGTCGCGCGAACCCGACGCCTACGAGCGCGAGCGCTCGCGCGACTTCCTCGCCGACCTCGAGCGCTCGGGCGTTGCGACCGACGCCGCGCTGACGCGGCTCTGCCATGCGCTGCTCTCGACCAACGAATTCGTGACGATGGAGTGACCGAACGATGCTCTGCAACCACCGCCACAACCCGATGTCGCGACGCGAAGCCCTCACGAGCCTCTGCGCCGGATTCGGTTCGCTCGCGCTCGCGGGCATCATGGCGCGCCAGCTGCAGGCGGGCGACGGCGTGCTCGGCGCGCCCCACTTCCGCCCTCGCGCGAAGCGGGTGATCTTCCTCTTCATGCACGGCGGCCCGTCGCAGGTCGACACCTTCGACTACAAGCCGCTGCTCGCGCGCGACACGGGCAAGCCGCTGCCGTTCGCGAAGCCGCGCGTCCAGTTCGCCGAGACGGGCAACCTGCTCGCGAGTCCTTGGAAGTTCCGCCAGTACGGCCAGTCGGGCGCGTGGGTGAGCGACCTCTTCCCGAATGTCGCGGGCGTGGTCGACGACCTCTGCTTCATCAAGAGCCTGCACGGATCGAATCCCGCGCACGGCGGCGCGCTCCTCAAGATCCACACCGGCACCGACACCTTCATCCGCCCGTCGATGGGTTCGTGGGTGTCGTACGGCCTCGGCACCGAGAACGACGACCTGCCCGCGTTCATCACGATCTGCCCGACCCTCGGGCACGGCGGGGTGAACAACTTCTCGAGCTCGTTCCTGCCGGCCTGGACGCACGGCACGCCGATCGGCCACGCGGGCATTCCCGCCTCGCAGGCGCAGTTCGAGCACATGACCGCGGGGCTGCCCGCCGACATCCAGCGCAAGCAGCTCGACTACCTGCAGGAGCTGAACCTGCGCCACATGGAGAAGGTCGGCGCGGACAACTCGCTCGAGGGCCGCATCGCGAGCTTCGAGCTTGCCTACCGCATGCAGGCGACCGCGCCCGCGGTGATGGATCTCTCGGGCGAGAGCGACGCGACGAAGAAGCTGTACGGGATCGACGAGCCGAAGACCGACAACTTCGGCCGCCAGTGCCTGCTGGCGCGGCGGTTCGCGCAGTCGGGCGTGCGCTTCATCCAGTGCACGCACAGCTACAAGTGGGACCAGCACGGCGACCTGCGCGGCGGCCACTCGTCGAACGCCGCGGAAGTCGACAAGCCCATCGCCGGCCTGATCCGCGACCTCAAGAGCCACGGCATGCTCGAGGACACGCTCGTCCTCTGGGGCGGCGAGTTCGGCCGCACGCCGACCGCGCAAGGCGGCGACGGACGCGACCACAACCCGCACGGTTTCACCATGTTCATGGCCGGCGGCGGCGTGAAGCCCGGCTTCAGCTACGGCGCGACCGACGACTACGGCTACTACGCCGCGGTCGACAAGGTCGATGTGCACGATCTCCACGCGACGATCCTCGCGCTGATGGGGATCGACCACGAGCTGCTCACCTACCAACACGGCGGGCGCGACCATCGCCTCACCGATGTGCACGGGCGCATCATCAAGAAGATCTTCGCCTGAGCGTGCGCGTTGCGCGCAAGTAACTCGCAGCGTCACACATGCCGCGGCGACGGAAGCAGCGCGTTCGCCACGAGAAGGCCCGCCGCGATGGCGGCCGCCGCGGTCAACGCGGCGACGGCGGTGCTGAGCCCGCCGACCGTATCGCTCGCAAGAAGCCCTTGGACGCCGCGGAAACCGATGCTTCCGGGCAGCAGGAGCGCGAGGCCCGGGAGCACGATCGCAAGCGTCGGCCGGCGGCGCAGGCGCGCGTAGATGCTTCCCACGATGCCGATGAAGAGCGCCGCGAAGAACGGGGCGAACTCGTCGCCCGCGGCGAGGCGCGCGACCTGCGCCGCGCCCCAGCCGACGATGCAGGAAAGGAGCACGATCGCGAAGCGCCGCGGGCGCGCGTGAAACGCGATGGCGAGGCCGACCGCGATGGCTGCGATCGCGAATGCCGTGCCGAGATCGAGCACGGCCGCACCGCGCGAGACCGGCCGCAGGACCTCGGGCGTGACCAGGCCGAGGGCCTGCACCGCGCGTTCGCCGATCGCGACGCCCATGCCCAGCACGACGAGCGTGGTCGCCGCACCGATGAGGCGCGCGCTTCCCGACGCGAGGTTCCGCGTCGAGAGTTCGCTCATCGCGGTCGCAAGCGCAAGGCCGGGAAGCAGCGTGACGAGTCCGGCGAGCGACACGATCGGCAGCGAGATCGTCCAGCCGAGACGCGCGAACAGCACCACGATGAACGCCGCCATGACCGCCGCGATCATCGAGCCGCCGAACTCCGAGAGCAGCTCGCGCTCGCGGCGACCGCGCGCGAATCCGATCGCAAGTCCGACGGCGAGCCCGACGGGGATCGACGCGACCATCTCGGCCGCACCGCCGCCGAGGAAGCGCGCGGCGCCGCAGGAGAAGAGCGCGTAGCCGATCGACGCCGCCGCGAGGTTCGGCTTCCAGCGCTCCGCGCGGACGCGCTCGAGCTCGGTGAGCGCGCCGGCCGCGTCGAGTTCGCCCGAGATGAAGCGGTCGGCGACGCGGTGCGTCTCCTCGAGCAGCGCCAGCTTCGGAGCTCCCGGATCTACGCGGAAGTTCATGGTGCGCTGGATCCCGTCGGAACCCGGGCGGCGATCCTCGACGGAGATGTTGATCCAGGTGGGCAGCGAGAAGATCGAGACCGAGACGCCGAGCCGGTCGGCGCATGCGGAGACGAGGCCCTCGATCCGCTGTGCGGGAGTTCCCGCCTCGTGCAGCATGCGCGCGAGTTGCGCGAGGAGGCGGTCGCCGTCGGGCTGGCTGCCGGCGGATGCAGGCGCGGTGCGGTCGGCGATGTCGTGTTCCGAGGGCATCGCGGGAATGTAGCGGCGAAAGCACCTCGCCGATCGCCCGCGCATATCGCCCGCGCAGATCGCCCGCACATATCGCCTGCACATCGGTAGTCGGACGCGTTAGACTCACGGCGTGCTTCTTCGCAGGATCTACGACGCAACCCTCGCGCAGGCTTCCTACCTCGTCGGCTGTCCGACGACGCGCGAGGCCATCGTCATCGATCCGGCGTGCGACATCGATCGCTACCTGTCGGTCGCCGCGCAGGAGGGGCTGCGCATCGTCGCCGTCGCCGAGACGCATGTGCACGCCGATTTCGTGAGCGGCGTGCCCGCGTTCGTGGCCAACCATGCGGTGACGGCGCACCTGTCGGCGGAAGGGCCGGCGCAGGCGTGGACGGCCGGCGCTGCGCTCGCGCCCGAGGCCCGGATCGCGCTGCTGCACGCAGGCGACTCGTTCCGCGTCGGCTCGCTCGAGTTCAAGGTCCGCCATACGCCGGGGCACACCCGCGAGAGCCTCTGCTTCGAGCTGTCGCGCGCGGGATCCTCCACGCGGCTGCTCTTCTCGGGCGACTTCCTGTTCGCCGGCGATGTGGGGCGGCCCGACCTCGGCGCGTTCGCGACCGAGGGAATGACGCTTGCGGAGGCGGTCCGCCACCTCGAGGCCTCGCTCGCGTCGATCAATGACCTTCCTTCCGACACGCAGGTGCTGCCCGGCCATGGGGCCGGCAGCGAGTGCGGCAAGAAGATCTGCAACATTCCCGCGACCACGATCGGAATCGAGCGCGTCATCAACCGCGCGCTGCGCACGCAGGCGCAAGGCGGCGACTTCGAGCAGGCGGTGCTTGACGGAGCGAGCGAACCGCCCCCCTACTTCGCGCGCGTGAAGCGGCTGAACGAACGCGGCGGGCGCGGGTTCGACACGCTCCCCGAGGTGCGCGAGCTCTCGTCGGGCGACTTCGCGGAGATCTGCCAGAAGCCCGAGTACACGGTGATCGACACGCGTCCGTGGAACGACTACCTCGACACGAGGCTTCCGTATGCGATCAGCGCGCCGTTCGAGCGGTCGTTCGGGCCGACGGTGGCGAACTACCTCGAGGAGGACGACCGCGTCGTGCTCATCGCGGAGGCGCATAAGGTCGCCGAGATCACCCGCGTGCTGCTGCGCGTGGGCGTGGCGCCCGAAGGAATCGTCGGATTCGTCGAGCCGCGCGCGGTTTCGTCGCTCGCCGTCGGCACCTTCGCCACGCTCGGCGTCGACGACATCTCTCCCGTGCGGGCGCATGAGCTCGTCGAGCAAGGCGCCGTCACCGTGCTCGATGTGCGGACCTGCAGCGAGTTCGCCGCGGGGCATCTGCCCGGTGCAAGGCACATCCCGTACACGCATCTGCGCGCGCGGGTGGACGAGCTCGACCGGTCGCGGCCGGTCGTCTGCTACTGCCGCAGCGGCAACCGCAGCGCGCGGGCGGCTGCGTTCCTCGCGCGCGCCGGCTTCAACGCGTTCAACATGCGCGGCGGCTACTGGCCGTACGCGGGCCGTGGCTATCGCGTCGAGGGCTGAGCGACGCGCGTCCGGCGGGCGACCGAATCGAGCAGCAGCACCTGCCCGGACGCGTCGACCACAAGCAGCGCACGGCCCTGATCGAGCCACTCGACGGTTCGGACCGGTCGGTCACACACCATCGCGGTGGCGAGCAGCTCCGCGCGCGTGAGATCCCAGAAACGGATGCGCGTGTCGGCGCCCGCGGTCGCGAGCATGCGACCGTCGGGCGTCACCGCTGCCGTAAAGGCGACATCCGTGTGGCCAACCAGCCTCATGTCGAAGTCGACCGCGTCCTTGCGAAGCCGCTCCATGCCGCCGCTGTGGGAGACGAGCACCGGACCGCCGAGCGTGGGTAGCACCCATCGTGAGTCGATCCGCAGGATCCGCGTCGCGGAAGCGACCTCGCGCTTCTGTCCTGCGATCCCGCCGGTCCCGTCTACGGTCAGCGGGACACAGTCGCTGTAGCGGATGAACACAACGGGCTTGCGCGTCGCCTCGTAGCCGATGTCGTGACCTTGCGAGGAAGTGTCGACGGTCGTGCGTCCGACGACCGTTCCGTCGTCACGCAGCACGGCAACCTCCCCTTCCGACACGACCGCGAGCTGGTCGCCCGCGGGATCCCACGCCAGTTCACGACGACCACGAGGCGCGAGCGGCACGCGTACGCGCGCGCCGCCTTCGAGCGACGCGATCTCGACGCCGGAATCGCTCCACGCGGCCAGGCGCGTTCCGCCGAGGTCGAAGGCCGCAGGCCCCGGTGCGACCGGTGCCTCGAGCGGAATCTCGCGCCAGACTCCACCTGCGATCTCGAGGTCCCACACGGTGCCGTCGGCCGCCGCAGCCCGAAGCGTGGGCGCGGCTCCGTTGCGATCAAGCAGCACCGTTGCGCGCGGGAGACCGCGCGGGAATGCACCGAGGCTGGTCGACCACCCGCGATCGCCGGCGAACCGGGCGACCGTCAGGCCGATGTTCGCAAACAGCGACCCGTCGGGCGCATAGCACGCCGCCCACGCGGGATCGGACGATCGAGTTCCGTGACGCGCGAGCCGCAAGCCATCGGCGACAGCGAACTCGTGCACGCGCCCGCTGCGCTCGGCCACCGCAATGCGGGAGGAATCGCGGGAGAAGTCGATCGACCAGACATCGTGCGAGGATTGCACGGCGAGGCGGCGCTCGCCGGTACGCACATCGACGACCCGGACATGGCCGACGGCGCTGCCGACCGCGAGCAACGAGCCATTGGGGGAAAGCGCCACCGCCGATGGACGCGCCACGATCTCGGACAGCCAGGGTAGATCGATCGGGACGGGGCCCGCGTCGGAAGTCAGGTCGAATGCAGCGATATCGCTGCTGCCGCCAACGGCGAACGCGCGCCCCTCGCCGCTCCAGGCGAGCGAGCGGGCCATTCCTTGCGGCACGGCGCTGGCAGACGAGCGCACGGCTCCCGTGGCGAGATCGATGTCGGAGACCACGAGCGGAGAACTGAGCGCGACGAGTCGCTTGCCATCGCGCGAGAGCAAGAGTCCGCGGACGAGCCCGGGTACGCCCGCGATCCTGCGCGAGGCAAGCCGCTCGGGCTTGCCGGTGCTGCCGCGCGCGATCGGCGCGAGGTCGATCTCGAAGACGGCACCCGACCAGTCCCCCGCGTAGGCGAGCATTCCATCGCGGGAAAACGCCGTGGCCCAGACGCTCGTGTCGCCGAGGTTCGCCCTCCCGAGTTCATGGCCGCCAGCGTCGACGACGACGACGGCACCTCCGTCGCCACCGGCGATCCAGCGGGATCCGTCCGAGGAGATCGCACCGCCGACGAGATGGCCGACGGAGGGCGCGACGGGCGTGATGATCGAATCGTCGAGCATGCGCTCGATCATGCCGCCGATGATCGGGTTGGGCGGCGTCTCGATCCGCTCGAGCGCCGAGAGCGCTTCGCGCGCGTTGCCCTCGCTGGCGGCGGTCATGGCGATCACGAGTTCCGCGGCGGCGGTCCGGCGCTTGGCGGCGCCGAGTGCGTTGACGGAGACGACGACGGCCGCGACGAGCGAGGCGATCGCGATGACGAGCGCAGCCGACGGCACGGGGTTGCGGCGGAGGAGGCGTCCGAACCGCTCGAGGCCCGTCTCGGGACGCGCGCTCACCGCACGGCCCTCGGCGAACGCGCGCAGGTCCGCCTCGAGCGCGCTCATGCTCGGGTAGCGGCGATCGCGGTCCTTCGCCATCGCCTTCATCACGATCGCCGAAAGGTCGGCGGGAATGTGCGAGTCGACGCGGTGTGGCACCGGCGGGTCGGTCTCGCGCACGATGCGACGGGAGTCGAAGGCGCGGTCGCGCGAGATCTCGTAGGCGCGTCGGCCAAGCAGCGCTTCGTAGAGGATCAGGCCGATCGCGTGGATGTCGACGCGCGCGTCGATCTCCGAGCCAGGCAGTTCGAACTGTTCCGGCGCCATGTAAGCGGGCGTGCCGATCAGCGCACCGACCACGGTCTCGTGTGCCGCGTCGTCGTCGCCGCTGACGAGTCGAGCGACGCCGAAGTCGATGACGCGCGGGCGGTCGCCGCCATCGACGAGGATGTTCGACGGCTTGAGGTCGCGGTGGACGACGCCGCGGTTGTGGCCCTGCTGCATGCCGTCGCAGACCGTCGCGAACGCACGCGCCGTCTCTGCAAGCGTACGGTCGCGTGCGCGCGCCCAGTCGACGATGCTGCGGGCTCCGTCGATTCGCTCCATCACGATGTACGGGACCGCCATGTCGCCACGGCGTCCGATTCCCGATGCGTAGATGCGCGCGATCGCGGGGTGCTCGAGGCGTGCGAGCGCACTCGCCTCGCGGCGGAAGCGCTCGATGTCGCGCGCACGCGTGCGGGACACGCGCAACACCTTCACCGCGACGGGTCGCGGCGGCTCTGCCTGGCGCGCGGCGAACACGGTTCCGACGCCGCCCCGGCCTAGCACGGACTCGAGCACGCAGCCGCCGAGCGTCTCTCCGGGCATTGGCTCGTCTGGAAACCGATCGCCGTCGCGGTCTTGGTCGCCGGTTTCGCCGATGCGAGCATCGCCCTCGGCGGAAGGCATGGTCGAGTCCAGGCGCTCGGGGTCGGGCAGCGCAGCGAGAAGCTCGGCAAGTTCACGCGCCTTCGCAGGATCGAGTGCCGCGATCTCAGCGAGGATCGTCTGGCGTCCCGCCTCGCTCGACTCGATCAACCGGTCGAGCAGGTCGGCGAGGTCCTGCTCGCGCGACGCGCCGTCGGACGGGCCCGCGCCGTCCCTCATGTCGAACTCCAATCCGCGAGTTCGCGGCGAAGCCATGCGCGTCCGAGGTTCCAGTGCTTCGACACCGTGCGGGGCGCGATCCCGAGGATGTCCGCGGTCTGTTCGAGCGAGAGTCCGAGCATGTACCGCATCCATACGACACGCGCCGTCTGCGGCGCATCCTTCTCGAGCGCCTCCATCGCAGCGGCGAGACGCGGGGTCCACTCGGCACGCGCGCGTTCCGGGTCCGCAAGCGGCTCGAAGGACGGGAGCTGGTCGGCCGCGTCGCCGAGGGAAAGCGTGGGACGGTCCCCGCCGCGCTTCTGGCGGGTCGAGGTGCGTCGCCAATCGATGAGGAACTGGCCCATGGCGCGGGCGGCCGAGCCGAAGAAGTGGGCGCGGTTCTCCCATGCGGGCGGCCCGCCCCCGCCATCGCACTTCAGGAACGCCTCGTGCACGATGGTGGTCGTACCCGGGAATCGCGCTTCCTGCGCCGCTGGGCGTGGGTGTCGGATCGAGCGGGCGATCGCGTGCAGCTCATCGTAGGTCCGCTGCCAGATCTCGGTCCGCGCCGCGTCGTCGCCCTGCGAGGCGCGCTCGAGCACTTCCGTCAGATCTTGCCGATCATGTTCGCCCATTCCACCAATGTAGCGGAGCCCGTACGGTCGCTCAGACTGCCGGCCGTGTCGATGGCTCGGGTCGGGCGCCAATCAGGTGTTCCACGCGTTCCGCGCCGTGTTCCACGCGTTCCGCGCCCGCCACGCGTTCTGCGCCCGCCACGCGATGTTCCACGCTCACGACGCGTTCCGCGCCGTGTTCCACGGGTTCCACGCCCGCCACGCGATGTTCCACGCGCGCGACGCGTTCCACACCATGTTCCACGCGTTCCACGCCCGCCACGCCGACAGGCGATTGCCCGATCGCCAAGTCACCGCCACAGCGTCTTCACCAAGACCGCAACGGCGACCAAGACGAGCACGCCGGCGAAGGCCTTGCGCAATACGGCAGGCGGCAGCTTCGTCGAGAGCCGGGCGCCGACGAGGCTTCCCGCGATGCCGAATCCAGCCACGATGGCAACGGCGCCCCATGCGACTCCTTCGACCGCTTCGGGCGCACTCCACGCATTCGACGCATAGGCGACCGCCGCGTTCACCGCAATGACGACAAGGCTCGTACCCACCGCAAGCTTGATCGGAACCCGCGTTACGAGCACGAGCGCAGGCACGAGCAGGAACCCGCCGCCGACACCGAGCACGGAGGTGAGCACCCCGATCGCGAATCCAGTCAGGACCGCAACGACGAGCGCCCGTCCGCGCAGCGGCGGCGCACCCTCGGACGCGGGCTCCTCCGCCCGCGGCCGAAGCAGACGCCACGCCGCAACAACTGCGAGCGCCGCGAACAGGCCCGCCTGCACGCGGTCCTCGAGCGCATGTCCGAGCGGTCCGCCGATCCACGCACCAACAAGCCCCGGGGCCGCGAACACGAGCGCTCGTGCATAGTCGACCGACTTCGCGAGCGCGCTGCGCATGGCGCTGAACGCCGCGATCACGCCCGTCACGACAAGTGCCTCGAGAATCGCGACCTGCGTGCCATGCCCCAGCACCAGCACGAAGATCGGCATCGAGAGAATCGCGCCACCCGCGCCGATGAGCCCAAGGCTCACCCCGACGGCGAGACCGCCGAGAACTTCGATTGCAATCGCGCCTGCGTCCACCCGTGCAAGGTACTCAGGACCACCGCGCCGTGCGTCCACGCGATTCGGCAGGAATCGGCACGGTTCAGCGCGTTTCAGCACGACCTTGCGGAAGCGCCGCCGAGGATCTCGACCTCGACGGCGCGATCGGCCCCCAGGATCTCGCGCAGCGGCGCGCCGCATGGAGCCTGTGAACCCCGCCGCGCCTGCGCGCGCTCATTCGACCGTGTAGTCGAGCGTGACCACCACGCGCGCGATCTTGTCGATCGTCGAGGTGTCGTACTCGCCGCCCCACTCGCTCGAACTCGTCGAGCCACGCGCGAGGATCTGGAAGGTCCCCTGGGAGGCGTTCGAGAGCTTGCCGACCGAATTGCCCGAACCGCGCGCGAGCGTCTTGGCGCGCTCGTAGGCGTTGGTCGTGGCCTGCTCGAGGAGGCGCAGCTTGGCGTCCTCAAGCGTGCTGACCTTGAAGACCGGACTCGAGCTCTCGACCTCGACGCCCTGCTTGATGAGCGCCGTGGCGTCGTTGGCGATCTGCCGCACGACCTGCACATTCGGCGAGGTGAATCCCAGTCCCTGCGTGAGGACAAACGCCTCGATCTGATTCGTCTCGTTTCCCTTCTCGTCGCGTCCCATCACGCGCGAGATCGTCACGCTGCCGATCGAAATGAGGTCGTTCGAGATGCCCGACTCGATGACGAACGCGCGCAACGCGGTCATCGAGTGCTCAAGGCGGGTGTACGCATCCGGAAGCGTCGCTGCGCGCGCACGCACGGTCCCGGTCCAGCTGCCGCGGTCGCTCGTGAGGTCCATCTCCGCGACTCCCTTGACGCGGATCGCGTTGTCCTGGCGCATCGTGCGGAGCGCGGTGCCGAGGCGATCGCTCGCGCCGAGCACGCCGAACGCCAGCGCAGCGCCGAGAAGGAAGAGCCCGACGCCCGGCTTCCCCATCCACGACGCAACGCGCGCAAGCGTGCCACGCCCGCGGTTCCCGCCGCTTCCACCCTCGCCGTGCCTGCCACCCTTGCCGCCCTTGCGCGCCGGCGAAACCGGCTCCTGCACGAGCGCATCCTTCACCTCGACCGAGGTCCCACCACGAACTTCCGACATGACGCCTCCCTGCTGCCATCGGCACGGCACGACGCGTTGCCCGCGCGACCTTGCGCGTGCGTTTCCCACCGCGTGTGTGTGTGTCCATGCCGACGGACAACGCGAGGGTACGCCATCCGCCCGATCCGTCAAGCCCCAATCACGGCGAAGAAGCGCGGATCATGGCCGGACCTCGCCGCCGTCCGAGCGAAGGGTCGCGTACTGCGCCCCCGCCTCGCGGAGCGCCGAGCGCAGCCGCGCCAGCATCTCGAGCCGCGTCTCCGGGTTTGACTCCGCGCAGTCGACCGACTCGGCCGGGTCGCCCGCGACATCGAAGAGCTCGATGCGCGGCCCGTCGCCCGCTCGATCGTGGAACCAGATCAGCTTCCAGCGCCCCTCGCGGATCGCGCTGAAGGGCTCGATCCCCGGGCCCTCCGGCCCCCATGCATGCGGCTGATGAAAGAGCAGCGCCCGGTCGGGCGCCGGCGCCGGACCGCGGAACAGAGGTCCGAGATCGACGCCATCGATGCGGTAGCCGGTGGGGAGCCCCGCGTGTGCGAGCAACAGCAGCGTGGGATAGAGGTCTGTTCCGACGACCGGCGTTGGATCGGGCTTCGCGCGCGCGCTGATGCCCGGACCCGCCACCACGAACGGAACGCGCAGACCGCCCTCGTAGGCAGAGCCCTTGCCCGACCGCAGCGGCGCGTTGTGGGCGTGCTTCGTCCGCCCGTCGGGCGCGGTACCACGCCCATGCGCAGAAAGCCCGCCGTTGTCGGAGGTGAACACGATGACCGTGTTCTCGAGCACTCCGAGTTCGGTGCAGCGACGCACGAGCTGCCCAAGCGCGTCGTCGACCGCCGCGACCATCGTCGCGTAGGCACGCTCGCTCGCGTCGAGACCCGCGTACGCCGACGCGAACCGGGCATCCTCCATGATCGGCGTGTGAACCCCGTACGGGCAGAACGAGAGGAAGAACGGGCGCCCATCGCGGACCGCGCCCGAGATCGCGTCCGCAGCCTCGCGGGCGAGCGCGTCGTCGAGCCAGATGTCCTGCCCCTGCCAGCGCGCGAGCACGGGCACATCCCACACGCTCGCGGGCGCGTCCTGCGGGGCGATCTTCCCCCGCTGCTTGCGCGCCGCGTCCTTGAACCAATCGGTGCCCCAGAAGCTCCCTGGCGCGCCTGCCGCGTGCCCCGCGACATGGATGTCGAAGCCCATGTTGAGCGGGTCGGCGCCGGGCGTCCCGCGCGCGCCCCAGTGGGCCTTCCCGACATGGATCGTGCGGTAGCCCGCCTTTCGGAGGAGTTCAGGCAGCAACTCAGGCGACGGCGAGACGCCATTCATCCGCCACGCGGGCGGGTCGAGCCGCGGGTGGCGCGAGGAGGTGTCGGTGTCCTTCTCGAGCGTCCAGTAGGTGATGTGGGTGCGCGCGGGCGACTGGCCCGTCAGGATCGCGGCGCGCGATGGCGTGCAGACGGGCCCGGCCGCGTAGGCGTTTGAGAAGCGCACGCCGCGCGCGGCGAGCGCCTCGAGGTTCGGCGTGCGGTAGCGCCGATTGAGCGCGGTGGTCTCGTCGAGCATCGGCACCGACACATCCTGCTGCCCGAGGTCGTCGACGAGGAACAGGATGATGTTCGGCTTGTCGCCCGCCGGGCGTGCGGGCGCGGCGTCCGCCGGCGGCGAGGCGAGCAGGAAAGGGACGAGCAATCCTGCGAGGGACAAAGGCATGCCGTGATTGTGAGGGGAAACGCTGGCACGTACAAGCACGCGCTATAAAGCCTGCGTGCTCGGGAGCCCGTGGTACATCCTCCTGTCGATCGCAGCGATCGCCGCGTCGGCGCTCGTCTGGGACCGGTTCTTCAAGCACCGTCCCGAACGGCGCGACGGGCGCATCGTCGTCGTCTACCTTGTGGCGCTCGTGAGCGCGTTCGTCGGCGCGAAGCTCGTCTTTCTCGCGGCCGAGGGCTGGCATCGCCGCGACGACTGGATGGCGCTCCTCTCGGGCCGCTCGGTGACGGGCGCGCTGCTCTTCGGAACGCTGGCGGTCGAATGGACGAAGTCGCGCCTCGGCCTGACAACCGCGACCGGCGACGCGTTCGCGCTCACGGTGCCGCTTGCGATCGCGATCGGCCGCGTCGGATGCGTCGCGGCGGGCTGCTGTCCCGGAGTCGAGTGTGCGCCGGCGTGGTGGGCGATGACCGACGCGCACGGCCACGCGCGCGTGCCGAGCGCGGTGATTGAGCTTGGCTTCAATCTCGCGTTCCTGGGCTGGGCGCTGGCCGCGACGCGCTTCGGCTGGCAGCCGACGCAGCGCTTCAACCTCTACCTGATCGCTTACGGCGCGTTCCGGTTCGTGCACGAGTACTGGCGCGACGACCACCGCTGGCTCGACGGTTTCGGCGGCTACCACGCGGCGGCGCTTGCGCTCGTCGTGCTCGGCGTGTGGATGTACCGGCGCCGCACGCGGCTGAACGCGACGGCGCTCAAGCACCACGCCGCCGCCACGGTCACGGCGTGACGGCCGTATCGGCGGGCGCACCGTACTCCGCGCGCAGCGCCTCGAGCTTCGCAAGCATCTCATCGAGAAGCGGCGCGGCGGCCGCGTCGCCCGCGAGGTTGCGGCGCTCGTCGGGGTCCGCGACGAGGTCGTAGAGCTCGAGGAGCGGCTTGCCGTCCGCGCCCTTCAGGTCGAGAAAGCGGATCAACTTCGCCTTCGCCGTCGCCACGCCCTCGTGGCGCGGCACGGTGTGCGGGCCCTTCGATTCCTCGAAGCGGTAGTAGGTCGCGTCGCGGAACGGCGTTGTGCCCACTTTTGATTCATCGCCACCCGCCTTCAGGAGCGCAAGCATGCTCTTCCCCTGCATGTCGGCCGGCACCGCGACGCCCGCAGCCTCGAGGAATGTCGGCGCGAAGTCGAGGTTCTGGACGAGCGCCTGCGACGCGCCGCCCGCCGGGATCACGCGCGGCCAGCGCACGACGAGCGGCGTGCGGAAGCTCTCCTCGTACATC
Organism: bacterium; assembly: GCA_046337925.1. Classification (GTDB taxonomy): domain Bacteria; phylum Planctomycetota; class Phycisphaerae; order Phycisphaerales; family SM1A02; genus QWPT01. Next base: position 14,221 of record JBKCZS010000081.1, read on the forward strand.
CAGCGCTTGTCGAACCAGCCGTGCTCGCCGAGAAACCAGCCTTGGTCGCTCGTGTAGACGACGATCGTGTTGTCCGCGATCCCGAGACGGTCGAGTTCGTCGAGGATGCCGCCCACCGACTCGTCGACGCCCTGCGCGGTGCGCAGGTAGTCCTTCGCGTAGCGCTGGAAGCGCCACGACGCTTGCGCACGCGCGTCCATCGACGCGAAGTCCGCGACGAGCGCGTCGTTCTCGACGCGATACGCGTCGCGGACCGCGCGACGCGTTTCCTCGGGCAAGCGCGAAAGCTCGTTCTCCATCCACTTGTCGAGCTGCGGCACCTTGCCGTCGGGGAAGAGCCGCCGCGGCTCGACCTTGAGGTCGTAGTCCCACGACAGGTCGCGCGCGATGCTCATCGTCTGGAGCGAACTCGCGACGCTGCGCCCCGCGAAGTCATCGAACAGCGACGCCGGTTCCGGAATGCGCTCCTCCGAAAACAGCCCGAAAAACCGCGGCTGCGGCATCCAGTTGCGATGCGGCGCCTTGTGATGGACGAGGAGCGCAAACGGCGTCCCCTGCTTCGCACCTGCCGCAAGCGCATCGAGCCGCGCGATCGCGTTGGCATGGATGATGTCGGTCGCGTGACCTTCGCGCTTCGTCTTCACGCCGTCGACGATGAAGGTCGGACTCCAATAGTCGCCTTGCCCGACGAGGACATCGAAGTGATCGAATCCCTGCGGGTCGCTTCCGAGATGCCACTTTCCGACGATCTCCGCGCGATAGCCCGCGCCCCGCAGCAGCTTCACGAAAGTCTGCTGCGAGCCATCGAAAGACTGGTCGTTGGTCACGAAGCCGTTGCGATGGCTGTGCTTGCCCGTCAGCATCACCGCGCGAGATGGCCCGCAGATCGCGTTCGTCACGCTCGCGGCGTCGAAGCGAACGCCCTCGCGCGCGATGCGGTCGATGCCCGGCGTCGTGATGCGACCGGGCGCCGCGCTCGCGCCGTAGCACGAGATCGCCTGACGGCAATGGTCGTCCGACATGATGAAGACGATGTTCGGACGCGCCGCGGGAGTGGCGGCAGGCGGCTCGGAAACCCCGACGCTTGCTGAGGCGACGAGCGAACCGAGCGCGGCGAGCAGCGAGATCATGTGCGCAGCCTACCGCGACAGCTCGCGGAACAGGAATCGCGCCCGCCGCAGGTTGCCGTACTCGCTCTCCGCAATGCCGTGGCCCCCGCTCGGGACGACGAGGAGTTCGAAGTCCTTGCCCGCGTCGATCAGCTTCTGCACGACCTGCATCGTGCTTGCCGGGTCGACATTCTCGTCAAGCGCGCCGACCACGAGCATCAGCGCGCCGCCGAGCTTCGCGGCGTCCTCGGTGTTCGAGTTGCGCGCGTAGCTCTCGTCGACCGGCCAGCCCATCCACTGCTCGTTCCACCAGATCTTGTCCATGCGGTTGTCGTGGCAGCCGCAGTCGGCGACGGCGGCCTTGTAGAAGCCGGCGTGGTCGAGCACCGCGCGCATCGCGTTCTGCCCGCCCGCGCTGCCGCCGAAGATGCCGACGCGCGCGAGGTCGAGCCCGGGCTGCGACGCCGCCAGCGCGCGGATCCACGCGATTCGGTCGGGGAATCCCGCGTCCGCGAGGTTCTTCGCGGCCACATCGTGGAACGCCTTCGAGCGCCAGTTGGTGCCCATGCCGTCGATCTGCACCACGACCGCGCCGAGCTCCGCATACTCGCGGCTGCGCCCGCCAACCTCGAACCACTTCGGCACATGCTGGCCGTGCGGGCCCGCGTAGATGTTCTCGATGACCGGGTACGGCTTCGTCGGGTCGAAGTCGGTCGGGAAGTACGCAAGCCCCCAGATGTCGGTGACGCCGTCGCGGCCCTTGGCGCTGAACCGAAGCGGCGCGCGCCAACCCGCCGCGCGCATCGCGCCGTCGTCGGCGCGGCCGAGCTCGGCGACGAGCGCGCCGTCGGACGCGCGGCGCACTTCATAGACCGGCGGCATATCGGCCCGCGCTCGCACGGAAACGAGCGCCTCGCGCGTCGGCGAGAAGTCGACGCGGCAGGTGCCATCACCCTCGGTGAGCATCGTGATGCGGCCGTCGTCGATCGACACGCGCGCGTGATGCACATGGTACGGATCCTGCGAGGAATCACGGCCCATCACGGCGAGGTCGATCGCACGCGCCTCCTCGTCGACCGCGTGCACGCGCCGCACGACCCAGGGGCCTTCGGTGACGGCGCGCTTCACGCCGCCCGTCGCGACATCGACGAGCACGATGTGGTTCCAGCCGCTGCGCTCCGTCATCCAGAGCAGTTCGCCCGTCTCGTCGAGCCAGTGCATCCAGATCTTGTTCGTGTAGTCGACGAAGGTCGGGAACGACTCCTCCGCGATCGTGCGGGCGGCGCCGGGCGCGAGATCGAGCGCGACGAGCCGCACGAGCGTGTGGCCGCGCTCGTTGTAGAGAAACGCGATCTCCTGGCCACCCGGCAACACGCGCACGCGGTCGATCGACCACGGATTCGCGAAGAGCGCGTTGTCGAGCGCGACCTCGCGCATCGACGCACCCGCCGGGCCGTTCGCCTCGCGCGCGAGCCGGAAGAGCCGCGGCGACGGGCGGTCGATCTCGTCGCCCGGCTTCAGGTAGTTGAGCGTCCGCAGCTTCGGCTGCAACTGGTCGCGCGGCGCGCTCTCGACGAGGTTCACGGCGCGGCGCTGACCTTCCTTCACCTTCAGGGCGAACACAGCATCCTGCTTGAGTGCGACCCAGTGCGCGCGATACGCATCGTCTGCCGCGCCGTCGCTCGTGCGGAAGATCTCCGCGCCCTCGCGCGTGACGACGAGGTTCGGCCCGTCGTGCGCGACACGCAGCATCGGCGGCAGGAAATTGCCCTCCATCTCCACGAGCGCGGGATCACCCTCCTCGGTCTCCTTCTGGCCGTCGAGCGCATCGACGGGTTCCGGCTCCGCAGCCTGCGCGGTTCCGGCCGCAGCGGGCTTGCCGCCAAGCGCGAACACGAGCGGCTGCTCGAGTCCTTCAAGCGCAACGCGCACGGACGCGCCATCGTCCGTGCGCTCGACCGCGATCTCGCGCACGGGAAGCCGCGCGGGCTCACACGCGCGCCCTACCTTCGCGAGCGCCTCGGCAGCCGCAGCGTGGTCGAAGAGCGGCACCTTGACTGCCTCGCCCTTCGCCGACGCGTCGACGAGCCACCAGCGTCGCGCACCATCGCGTGTGGTCTCGCAGTACCAAAGCCGCGCACCGTCGATCCAGGTGCGCGGACCGACCGGATCGTGGTACTTCGACGACTGCTCGCGGATGCGCGCCCGCGCGGCGTCGAGTGCGGCGCGGGTGGCATCGAGCGAATGCGGCGGTGCGACCCAAGCCTGCGGCGCTGTAACCCAAGCTTGCGGCGGCGCAGCCACGACAGCCGTACACCACATCGACGCGACGAGAACCGCATGCGGGATCCACTGCATGCCGTGAAAGTACCGAAAATCTGCGACTGCAGCCCGGTGTTCGCCGCAATCGGCGGCAAGTGAGCAAAGCGTGAGACCTGCGCGACCGCTCCTCGCGGCGACCATATCTGAACGCCAGCACAACCGAGAACTTCCCGGCGGATCACTCAATTTCAACCATCGGTTGGGAACTTCCCTGCTCGCGTCCGTTTCGTTCCCACAATGTCAAGGAGATCCCGATGAGAGCACCCCTCCGCACGCTCGCCCTGATCACGACCTCGCTCGCCTCGCTCGTCGCAGCCTCCGCGTCGGCGCAGTCGACCGCGGACTTCCGCGTACTTCCCTACCAGATGAATCCCGCGCTCGACGGGATGCAGTTCACCTGGTTCACGATCACCGACACGCCCGGCACGCTGACGGTGACCGGTCCCGGCTTGAAGGCGCCGGCCGTCTACACGAGCGCGCCCGTGCTCGAGCCCGTCCTCGACTACCAGATCGCGTCCGAACTCAACGCGACCGGCAGCTTTCCGTTCGCCACCACCGCGATCTTCGCTTCGCCCGGCGTTCCGGCGCGCAACTACCGCCACCGCGTGACGGTCGGCGGACTCCAGCCCGACACCGAGTACACCTACACCGTCACGCAGGGCGCGTCGAGCTACTCGAACACCTTCCGCACCGCGCCGACGACCGGCACCGGCCGCAACCTGCGGTTCATCGCGATCTCTGACAGCGAGACCCTCGTCCTCGGCCGCACGCGCTTCCGCGAGTGGTCGCGCACCACGCCGCAGACTTCGTCGAGCACCGGCCGGCCCGCGGGCACCGGTCGCGGCAAGGACCAGTACTTCCTCACCGAGACCGGCGGCTACCGTGAGAACATCAGGTCGATCGAGTCGCGCAACGCCGACATGCTGATCTTCGCGGGCGACCTGATCGAAGGTACGGGCAGCGAATGCCAGCGCCGCTGGGACGAGTTCTGGCGCCACAACGCGGGCGAGTACGACGACCTCTTCAGCGGCATGCCGTTCATCGCGGCGATCGGCAACAACTGCATCTACAACGGCGGCGGCAACGGCACGGCGAATCCGCTCGTCCAGTACGCGCGCAAGCAGTGGTCGGCGTACTTCGACTTCCCCGCGAACAACGATCCCGCGGCGAAGGACCTCTACTACCGCACCGACTACGGCCCGGTCACGATCATCACGCTCTGCTCGGTCGGCGCGCTCGGCGCCAACGACAATGTGGCGCCTCCGCAGGGGCAGTACCTCAACATCAACTTCCCGTTCAACCGCGACACGAACCGCGCGTGGCTCCTCGGCTACGCGTTCGGCGACCTGCCCGACTTCAATGTCGGCACCTCGCAGTGGAACTGGGCCGTGCAGGAGCTCGCCGCCGCACGCGCGGCGGGCCAGGTGATCTTCGTCCAGTGGCACCACACGCCGTTCAGCCGCGGCGTCCACGGCACGAGCGTGACGAGCACGCAGTCGGGCGAGGCGATGCGCATCTACGCGCCGCTGATGGAGCAGTACCGCGTCGCGGGCGTGTTCACGGGCCACAGCGAGGTCGCCGAGATGAGCTACTTCGATCTCGACAACGACGGCTACGGCGTCCATCTCTGGGATGTCGGCGCCGCGGGCGATGGACTTCGTGGCGT
>JBKCZS010000082.1:0-4714 GCA_046337925.1 bacterium
GCGCAGCTTCGACAGCCCAAATCGGTGCCACTGCTTCTAGCGGTGCGCCCCTGCGTCGACCGCACATCGACTCCGCACTACTGGAAGTAGTGGCCCCGATTTGGGCTGTCGACCCGCACGCGAGACCTGATACCAAGACCACGATCAAGGAGTCGACGAGGCACCAGAACGCGGGACGCCAGTGCATCGACGAATAGACCTGTTGATCAATCGTGTGCTGGTTCGCATCCTTCGGGTGCCGGCCAGCAACCGCTGTCGCGAAGTCTCGCGGTCGATGCTACGCCTCGGTTTGCGCCTTCGGCCCGAACCAGTGCCAGAGGAGCAGCACAGTCGCCGTCAGGAGCAGCGCGAGCTGGATGGAGCGCCAGATCCGCCACGCGACCCGGCCCGCACGTTCAGACCGAAACCGCCGCAGGACCCACTCGCGAGTCGGCCATGCGCCGCCGAGTGCGAGCGAGACGAGCGTCAGCACCACGAGGGAGTTCGGCATGGTGGAAGACATAACGCGTCGATGGTAGCTGGGACTGCCGCGGCGATGAAGTGCTTCAGATGCCAACGCGGGGCATGAATATGCCTCCCGGGCCGCGAGGGCGCCCAGCGCGTGCGGGGCCGCCATTCCAAGACGGTACGCCACAGTGCACGCGTGGCGAAGCCGTCGCCAACCTACCCGCGCTTCGCGTTCAGGGGCGCATCCTGGCGAAGGCCGACACCACCCGGTCCGCAGACTGAAGTATGCACACACGCGTGGTTACAGCGGTCGCGCCTGCAGGCGCTCGCTCTGGCGATACGGCGATCATGGGTGCCGGCGGATCACTCCACCGTGACGCTCTTCGCGAGGTTGCGCGGCTTGTCGACATCCTTGCCGCGCATCACCGCAGCGTGGTACGCGAGGAGCTGCAGCGGGATCACCGTGACGAGCGGCTGGAACATCTCGATGCAGTCCGGCACATAGAAGACTTCCTGCGCCAGGCGCTTGATGTCCTCGTCGCCTTCGGTCGCGACGGCGATGACATGGCCGCCGCGCGAGCGGACTTCCTCGATGTTCGAGAGCACCTTCTCGTACTGCGAGTTGCGCGTGGCGACGAACACCACGGGCATCCCGTTGTCGATGAGCGCGATCGGACCGTGCTTCATCTCGGCCGCGGGCATGCCCTCGGCGTGGATGTACGAGATTTCCTTGAGCTTGAGCGCGCCCTCGAGCGCGACCGGATAGTTGACGCCGCGGCCGAGGAACAGCCAGTTCTCGCGGTGGATGTACTTCGCGGTCGCGGCGCGAATGCGCTCCGACCACGCGAGCGCGCGCTCGATCTTGGCGGGCACCGCCTCGAGCTCGCGGAGGAGGTGCGACACATACTCCTGCGACAGGTAGCGGCGGCGTCCGATGAAGGTCGCGAGCATCGAGTTCACCATCACTTGTCCGGTGAACGCCTTCGTGCTCGCCACGCCGATCTCGGGGCCGACGCGCAGGTAGACGCCGGCGTCGGTCTCGCGCGCGATCGAGCTGCCGACGACATTCACGACGCCGAGCGCGAGCGCGCCGCGTTGCTTCGCCTCGGTGAGCGCCGCGAGCGTGTCGGCGGTCTCGCCCGACTGGCTGACCGCGACGACGACGGTGCCGTCCTCGACGATCGGATTGCGGTAGCGGAACTCGCTCGCGAAGTCGTGCTCGGCATGCACCTTCGCGAGGTCCTCGAAGAGGTACTTGCCGATCATGCACGCGTGGAGCGCGGTGCCCTGGCCCACGAAGACCACGCGCTTTGCGTTCGCAAGCTTGCGCGCGTGCTCGCCGACGCCGCCGAGGCGGATCTCGCCCTTCGCGACATCGACGCGGCCCTGCAGCGTCATGCGCAGCGCCCGCGGCTGCTCGAAGATCTCCTTGAGCATGAAGTGGTCGTAGTGACCGAGCTCGATCTGCTCGAGGTCGAACTCGAGCTCGCGGATCTCCGCCGTGATCTCGATGTTGTCGACCGTCGTGGTGCGGAAGCCCTCGCGGGTGATGCGCGCGACCGAGTAGTCGTTGAGCGCGATCGCCTGCGTGGTGTGGCTCACGATGGCGCTCGCGTCGGACGCGACGACATACTCGCCGTTGCCGACGCCGACCATGAGCGGCGAACCCTTGCGCGCCACGACGAGGACATCGGGCTCCTTCTCGCAGACGACGGCGATCGCGTAGGCGCCCGTCACCTCGCGGAGCGCGGCCTGGACCGCCTTCTCGAGGTCGCCCGAGTAGAGCTCGCCGATCAGGTGCGCGAGCACCTCGGTGTCGGTCTCGCTCGTGAACACATGGCCCTTCTCCTCGAGATACCTCTTGAGCGCGGCGTAGTTCTCGATGATGCCGTTGTGGATGATCGCGATGCCGTGACCGAGCTTCGAGTCGTCGCGGTGCGGGTGCGCGTTCTTCTCGGTGACGCCGCCGTGCGTGGCCCAGCGCGTGTGCGCGATGCCGAGCGTGCCCGTGAAGCCGCCGCGGTCGTCGATCGCCTTCTCGACATTCGCCACGCGGCCGACGGCACGCGCGAGATGGAGGCCGCCGTTCATGACGGCGACGCCGGCCGAGTCGTAGCCGCGGTACTCAAGCCGCTTCAGGCCTTCGAGGAGGATGTCTGTGGCCTGCCGACGACCGATGTAAGCGACGATTCCGCACATACTTGGAGTTCCTTGGCTTCAGAGCGAACGACAAGGGTACGGCGAGACGCCGCCGCAGTCGATCCTCGGTCGCGTTCATCGGCTTTGACGGCGAGGGCCTTGTGCAAAGGATGCCGATGCGACGCGCAAGCGCCGCTTCGAAACCTGTCTGATAACGAACCAGATTCAGGATCAGCCGTCGAGCCGCTTGAGGCGGATGCTGCGCACGCGCACCTCGGTCGGTTCGCCGGCGTGGATCTGAATGCCGATTTTCCCGCCCTTCGCACGCTCGGACGAGTCGTCGACCACGACCGCGGTCGTCTTCCCGTCGAGCAGGTGGCGCATGGTGTTGCCCTTCGCCACGACGCGGTAGGTGTGCCACTGGGTCAGATCGGCGGGCGGCTGCGGCGGACCCGCGAGCGGGCTGAGCGTCTTCACGCTCGCAGCGTCGATCTCGAGGCGGTTTCCGCGCTCGGCGAGGATGCCGCGGCCGCCCTCCTCGTAGCACATGGCGGTGTAGTTCGGCGCGGGATGCGCGTCGATCTGCGGGCCGCGCAGGCGGTTCGGCTCGAACATCTCGCTGCGGTACTGGATGCCCGAATTGTTGCCGACGAGCTTCAGCTCGACCTCAAGCTCGAAGTCGCGCACCTCGCCGTTCCAGACGAGGAAGGTGTTGTGCGGCGCGGGGTTCGCATCGGTGGTGCGGCCGACGATCTCGCCGTTCTCGGCCGACCAGAACTTCGGGTCATAGGTGAAGGCCGCGAGCGGCGTTGCCGTGCCGGCCGTCGATTGCGAGCTCGACAGGATCTGGAGGAAGCCGTCGTCGTCGATCTTCATGAACGCAGGGTCGGCCGGATCGCCGCCCGAGCGGAGGAACGCCATGAGGTCGAGGAGCTCGCCCTCGGAGAGCGTGTCGAGGAGCTTCGCCGGCATCGGCGAGGTCCTGCTCGGCGCGATCGACTTGATCGCCTTGCGCTCGATGCGCTCGCGCGCGTCGGAAAGCAGGCTCGGACGGATCTCGATCGCGTCGGGCGCATCGGCCACGACGCGGCCCGTCACCACGCGGCCATCGGCGAGCGTGATGTCGGTGTTGAGGTACTGGTCGCTGATCGTCTTGTCCGGATCGACAAGCGAGGCCGCGAGATCTTCGACCGAGAAGCGACGCGAGACCGCCGTGAGCTCGGGCCCACCGCTGCCGCCGATGCCGCCGACGCGGTGGCATTGCGCGCATTGCGTCGCACGGTATGCACGCAGGCCCTCGGCGTGGTCGCGGCCAGCCGCGAACTGCGGCGCGAGCGCCACGATCGCGTCGACCGTCCACGCGCGTCCCGGTCCACGCGCGACGAGCACGAGTTCCTCCGCCTGCTTGCCCGCCGCCGTCATGGCGAGGAACTCGCGATCGCCTGCGGGCGCGTTCGCGACGAACTCCTCGCCCATTCGGTTGAGGAATCCCGCGAAGGAGTTGCCGCCGCTCGCGCGACGGAGGTCGGCGAGCGCGCGCGCAAAGCGGATGCGGAGGTCGGGCGTCCAGCCTTCCTTGGCGTCGCGCATCGCGTAGGCGATCGCGATCTTTCGCGTGGCAGGCGCGTTCGCGATCATCTCCTGCACGGCGCGACCGTACGGGCCGCCGCGCGCGAGGAGCGCGGCGTCAGCACCCTTCGCGAGCCCTGGCGCCTCGCGGACATCGGGCTTCTCGAGCAGCGCGACCGACACGACGACCGCCTCGGGCGCGCCCATCTTGGCAAGCCATGCTGCGCGATGCGCATCGAGCTCGTGCGCGCCATCCACGCCTTCCTTCGCGGGGAAGTGCGCGAGCACGGCCTTCTTGAGCGCATCGCCGCCGCCGACCTCGGTCGACTGCGACGCGAAGCGCAGGAGCCACAGCTCGCACGCGCGCAGCCATTCGCGCTCGAGCGCGGTGCCGCGCACCTCGGATTCGAGCGCGACAAGACGCGCCGCGACGGGCGCGCCGTCGAGCGACGCTTCACCCGTGCGGCAGAGCGCGACGAGCGCGAAGATCGACGGCTGTGCGGCGGCTGGCGCGACCGCGCGCGCGCGCCAGAGCGCAAGATCCTGGTGTTCGATCGCG
>JBKCZS010000083.1:0-9149 GCA_046337925.1 bacterium
GAGTTCGTTGATGACCTTCGTGCCTTGGCCGATCCACTGGCGCCAGGTTTCTGCCGAGATGTTCTCGAAGATCCACTCGCCGAGCGGGCCGCGGAGCGGGGGGGACGGGAGCTTGGTGCCGGGCCTGCCCGTGCGGCGGCAGACGAACGCGCCCGACTCGCGGAGGCGCTCGGCGGTTTCCTTCTCTTCGGCGAGCACCGGCGCGTGGCGGCCGATGCCCTCGAGCAGCTTCGCGATCGCCTGCTGCGGCAGGCGGTCGCCCTTCGCGGCCGCGATCATGTAGCCCTTCTCGAGCACCGCGACAGCCTTGTCTTCCCAGCCCGCCTTGATCATCGCGTCGCCGCACAGCTGGTAGGCCTTGCTCATCTCTGCGTTCGCGGCGATGCACTTCTCGAGGCTCTGCGCGGACTCCGCGAAGCGGCCTGCCTGCAGGTAGGCGTTGCCGAGGCTGAAGTGCGCCATCTCGTTGGTCGGGTCGGCGGCGGCCATCTTCTCGAACTGGGCGATGCGGTCTGCGTTCATCTTGGCTCCTTCGGGGGCGGTCATGGTAGGCGCTGCCGCCCGCTGCGTCAGGCGCGGCCGTCTTGGTCAGGCATAGCCGTGTTCCTTAGGCGTAGCCGAGCCGCTCGAGGTCGTCTTCATCGAGGCCGAAGTGGTGGCCGAGCTCGTGCAGGATCGTGATGCGGATCTCCTCGCGGATCCGCTCTTCGCCGCCGAAGGGGCCGTGCTCGTCTTCGCCCTCGTCCCAGCCGCCGGCCATGTCGACGATGCCCTCGCGGAAGATGTGGACCACATCCGAAGTGTCCGGCCGCTCGACCGAGCGGTCGGTGAGCGGCACGCCCGTGTGGAGGCCGCACAGAAGCTCGTCCTCGTCGTCGATCCCGAGTTCGCGCAGCATCGCCTCGGACGGCCGATCCTCGAGCACCAGCGGGCACTCCTCGATGAGCTTGTGGATCCCCTCGGGAAGCGCGGCGAGCACTTCCTCGAAGAGTTCATCGAATCGCTCGCGTTCGCGCCGGCGCATGGCGGCACTGCATCACACCTGGGCGGGTCGGTCAAGGGGCGCCGCTGGCCGATTCCGGCGGCCTCGCCGTGGGCTGACGGGTTGATTTTCTCACGGAGACACGGAGGCACGGAGATCAAGTCTTGCATCCGCACCACGCAGCGCGGGGGAGGAGGAGAGAAGAGAAGAGAAGAGAAGAGAAGAGAAGAGAAGAGAAGAGAAGAGAACCGCCAACCGCGCGCCACCTCCCCATCCACTCTCTCTCCTTTCTTTCTTTCTTTCTTTCTTTCTCTCCTTCTTTTCTTCCCTCCTTCTTTCTCTCACTCTCCCTCTCTCCCTCTCTCCCTCTCCAAATCCAACCCCGCGCGCAAATCGCGCGACTTCCCCCGATCTCCGTGCCTCCGTGTCTCCGTGAGAAAAATCCCACCGCAGCGTCAGCCCGCGCGCGCGCCGTCCTTGACCGCGCCGACGAGTTCGGCGACCGACCGGCAGCCCTGGCGGTCGACCCACTTCGCAAGGCCGTCAGCCACGCGCATCGGCGCGCGCGGGTCGATGAAGAGCGCCGTGCCCATCGCGACCGCGCTCGCGCCCGCAAGGATGAACTCGGCCGCATCGCGCCAGTTTGTGACGCCGCCGAGGCCGATCACGGGCACCTTCGCGTCGCGTGCAACCGAGCGGTAGACATCGTTCACCATGCGCACGACGATCGGGTGGATGCCGGGCCCCGACAGGCCGCCGCGGCCGCGCGAGAGCCTCGGCGCGCGCGTCTCGACATCGATCGCCATCGCCGAGAAGGTGTTCGCGACGACGAGCGCCTGCGCGCCGCAGTCGATCGCGGCCGTGGCCATCGCCACGATGTCGCCGACATTCGGCGACAGCTTGACGAAGAGCGGCTTGGTGCGGACCGCGGGCTTCACCTCGCGCAAGAGCGCGCGCAGCGCCTCGGGGTGCTCACCGAACTGAAGGCCGTCGGATGTGTTCGGGCACGACACATTGAGCTCGACCGCGGCGATCTCGGCCGCCGTGTCGAACGCGCTCGCGACCGCGAGATACTCGTCGACCGAGTGCCCCGCGACCGACCCGAACAGCTTGCACGGCAGGCCGCGAGCCTCGGGCAGCTTCTCGCGCATGAAGCGGTCGAGGCCGACATTCGCGAGGCCGATCGCGTTCAGCATGCCCGCGGGGCTGTCGATGATGCGCCACGGCGCGTTGCCTTCGCGCGACTCGGCCGTGATCGACTTCGTCGTGATCGCCCCGAGCCGCTCGAGCGGCAGCGCATCGGCGATCTCACGCACATAGCCGCAGGTGCCCGCGGCAAGCACCACGGGGTTTGCAAGCGACACGCCGGCAAGCGAGACGGAGAGATCGGCCATCGGGGAGGGATGGTACAGCGCGGAAAGCACACAGGCCGCCCCTCGCGGGACGGCCTGTGGAATGGTTGCCTTGGCTGCATCGGCCCGCTTACGGGCAGGTGCCCCACGAGCTCAGCATGAGCGCGAGGTCGGAGCTCGCCACGACGCCGTCGCCGTCGAGGTCGTTCTTCGGCCCGCCCCACGACGACAGGAGGAGCGCAAGGTCGGCGCTGTTGATCGAGCCGTCGCTGTCGAGGTCGGCCGGGCAGGCGGGTGCTTCGCAGAGGATCTTGGTCAGCACGAACTCGTCGACGCCCGCTTCGGTGGTCGAGTTGTTCGGGTTGTCGGTCGTGATGAAGCGCACGCGCACGGTCGAGTTCAGCGTCACGAAGTTGCCGAGCTGGTAGGTGCGCGGAGTCCAACCCGTGTTGAGGTTGGTGCGGATGTCTTCCATCAGCACCCACGGTCCGCCGTTCGAGACCTCGACGCGGAACGCATCGGCCTGCGCCGTGGTGCCGCTTGCGATGTCGTCGCAGAAGAACCAGAGCGCGACGCTCAGGCTCGCGTTCGACGCACCTGCGAGGTTGAACACGGGCGAGGTGAGGGTCGTCGGGCCGCCGTCGACATCCTGCGAGGCAGCGGTGCCGCCGGCGACACCCTGGCCCGTGATGAACGCGCGCACGCCCGAACCCGGCGTTGCATCGACGCTGGGAGACGACTGGTTCGAACCCGAGATGGTTCCGATCGGCGAGGCCGCCACCCACGCGCCTGAAGTCAGGCTCGCGTCGGACGCCACGCCCCACGCCGTCACATCTCCTTCGAAGTTCTCAGAGGCGACGAGCTCCTGGCCCGTCGCGACGATCGTCGAGAAGCCCGCGGTCGGCGCGTTGGCCGGGTCGACATTCAGTCCGCCGTTCGACAGGTTCGCCGCGATGTAGTAGCGGACATTGTCGCCGCACGAGACCGGCGGGAAGGTGGCGAGGAAGGTGTTCGTGCCCGTCGACGCCATCGGGTAGCCGGTGTAGTTCGTGCCGCCGTCGGTCGAGACGAACAGCTTCGCGGTGCCGGGAACGATCGAGCCGCCGCCGGAGATCGTCGCGTTGACGGCGAACGAGTTGGTGGTGGTGGGGTTGATCGTCGCCGGACGGCCGGACGGATACGAGAAGGTGATGAAGAACGGGGGCTTGTTGATGAACGCCTCGATGCCGCCGCAGCGGCCGACCACGAGGTCGAGCCAGCCGTCGCCGTTGATGTCGATCGGGGCGATGTCGAACACCGAGGAGAGGTTCGCGACCGGAAGCACGGTTCCCTGCTCGTCGAGCAGCGAGGTGCCGATGTTGCCCGTGTTGAAGTAGATCTTCGTGCGGCGGCCCGAGCTTGGGCAGAACGGCCCGAGGTCGGCGTCGACATCGCAGATGATCACATCGAGGCGGCCGTCGTTGTTGAGGTCGGCCACGCGCGGGGTGTTGCCGAACTCGCCGAGGCTGTCGGCGATGGTGTACGAGGTGAAGTTCGCGTAGCCGTCGGCGCCGTTGCCGCTGTTGATGAGCACCTTGTCCTGGCCGTCGTCGACGATGATCAGGTCGATCTTGCCGTCGTTGTTCAGGTCGCCGTGGTCGACGTTGTACGGCGCGCCGCCCACGATGCTGTCCGGGCCGAGGAAGCTCGAGCCGAGGCCGTCGGGACGCGAGTAGATGCCCGCGACATCCTGGCCGCCCGTGAGGGTGTTCACGCGCACGATGTCGAGCTTGCTGTCGTTGTTGAGGTCGGCGGCGAGCGCAGCGTTGCCGAAGCCGGAGGCCAGCTGCGCGGCGGTCATGCGCGAGGTGCCCGTGTCGGTGAAGAAGCCCGGGTTCGCGGTGCCCTGGTTGACGAGGAACTTGTTCTGGTAGTCGAGCGAGGCGGTCTCGCCGGGGCTCTGCTGGCACTCGCCGGCATCGGCCGTGTCGCCGTCGGCGTTCAGGTCGATGCAGATCGTGCCGCTCGTCTCGGGCGTGTCGTAGTCGGTGTAGAAGATGTCGACGAAGCCGTCGCCGGTGAAGTCGCCGATCGCCATGTCGCAGAAGCGGGGGTTCGCGACCGAGCCGTTGGCGGCGAAGAGCTGTGGAATGCGGCCGTCTTCGAAGCGGAAGCCGAGCCAGTTGCCGTTGGCGTCGTCGCCGAGGTTGCGGTAGACGCGCGGCTGGCCAAGCATCGCGTTCACATGGTCGCTCATCGTGGTGGCGGTGACGAGGTCGAGCCATCCATCGTTGTCGACATCGAACGCCTTTACATCGCGGTCGTTCGCCGGATCGAGCATGCCCTGCGAGCCGGCGGCGTCGGCGGCCGAGCCGAACTCGACGGTGCGGTCGACGAGGACGCCGTTCTCGTTCATGAAGAGGATGTCGCGGAAGCCGCCCTGGATCGAGCCGGGGAACTTGCGCATGCAGACGAGATCCTGATCGCCGTCCTGGTCGAAGTCGCCGATGGCGAAGTCCTTCTCGAGGTTGTCGTTCACGAGCAGGCTCGACGCGGCCACGAGGCGCGAAGAGGTCTGGTTCTCGTAGGTCACCCACTGGCCGGGGGCCGATGAGGCGGCGATCGCGGCGAGGCCGGCTGCGGAGAGGATTCGGGCGGTGCTGGTCTTCATGAGTTCGTTCCTTGCAGGTCAGGGCAACCTACGCATCGTGCCGTGCGGTTCAATCGTCAGATCTGATGGAAGTTCGATGTCTGCGCGAGAAGTATCGGTGTCGGCTGCGCTCAGCACGGTCCCCAGCCGTTGAGGAGCGCCGCGAGGTCGGCGGCGTTGGTGTTGCCGTCGCCGTTGAGGTCGCCGCCCGCGGTGCCCCATGCGTTCAGGAGGTTCGCAAGGTCGGCCGCGTTGATGTTACCGTCGCTGTTGAAGTCGCCGGGGCAGGCGGCTGGGCAGTTGTCGGGGATGCCGTCCGCGTTGTTGTCGGGGGCGCCGTTGAAGATCGCGACGAGGTCGTTGATGCCGTCGCCGTCGCAGTCGGCAGGGGCGTCGTTTCCATCGCGCACATAGGCGGCCACGAAGGCTTCCGCGTCGAGGGTGTCGATCGCGCCGTTCTGGTCGATGTCGCCGATCGCGCACGGGTCGTCGGGCGTGACGCCCGAAGCGGTCTTGCAGCCGACGAGCGTCGCGAAGTCGAGGAGGTCGACGAACTTGTCGCCGTCGAAGTCGAACTCGTTGCGGCCGAGCGAATCGAGGAACGCGATCAGCTTCGCCTTCTGCTTCGGGTTGAGCGCGCTGAAGGCTGCGGCCGAGGCTGCGCCCTCGCCGAACGGGCCGTGCGCGAGGATCGCGATGGTGACGCGCTCCTCGAAGGTTCCGCCCGAGGCGGAGCCGTCATGCAGCATCGGGTCGCGCGTGCGGAGGTTCCACAGCGTCGGGGTGCGCATCTCCTGCTCGTTGGCGTCGCCCTCCTGCACGCCGTCGCCGAGCGTGCCCATGTCGTGGAGCAGGAAGTCGGAGTAGGGGCGGATGGCCCTGTTGCGGATCGCGGCCTCGAGGCCCTTCGCGTTCGCGGTCGTCCACTCGGCGACATGGCACTTGCTGCAGCCGATCGCGTTGAAGACGGTCTCGCCGCTCATGCCCGACTTCGGCGTCTGCGGCGGCTCGGCGAGGTAGCGCTGGAAGTGCGTGACGCGGTCGATGAAGGTGAAGCCGGCGCTGTCGGCGTGGTCCTCGGGATCGGCGATGGTGTCGCACGAGGCGAGGAGAGCTGCATCGCCGTTCGGCGCGCTTTCGGTCGGGATCAGCGCGTTGGTGACGCCGAGTTCGTTGCGGGTCGCGTCGCCTGAGAAGCTGAGCACGGTGGCGACCTGCGCCTTCCAGCCGAAGCGGCCTGCGCGCAGCGGGCTCGACGGGCTCGACTCGAGCGGCAGCACCCAGTGCACGCGGCCCGAGATGCCGTCGGCATCGGCGTCGAACGGATCTTCCAGCGCGGCGATCGCGCCGTCGGGAATCGCCTCGATGAGGCCGAACGCCATCGACGAGTTGGTGACGCGCGTGGCGATGATGGTGGCTTCCGGCGGAATCGTCTCGCGGCAGCCGACATCGATCGCGAGGCTCTGAAGCAGCGATCCGCCGAGTTCCTCGAGCGGCATGAACTCGCCCTTGTCGTCGGCGCCGAAGCGGGTGACGGAGATCGAGCCCCAGCCGCCGATCGGATTCGAGTGGCAGGACTGGCAGTTCGACTTGTTCATGATCGGGCCGAGGCCAGTCGCCGCGCCCCATGGCGTCTGGTACGCGATGCGGCCCTGATCGAACAGCTGCATCTGCGTCGGGGTCAGGCCCGTGAGAGGCCCGCCTGCCTTCGGTTGCAGCGGGGGGCCGCCCGCCGTCGCCGAGGCGCAGATGAGAGAAGTGAATGCGAGCGACGCGAGGTTCAGATGGACGGAGGGCATGCTGGTTCCTGCAATCTCTTTCGGCGGCTGCGAGCCGAGCACCGCGAAGGTGTCCGATTCGGAGCAGCTGGCCCGAGGTTCCGCGCGTGCGCCGCGATTGCGGCAACACGAGCGCGACATGACGAGCGCGACATCACGAGCGCGGCAAGGCGCACTCGCTCAGTTCGGCTCTGACCCGCGACGCAACCGCGCCGTGGGTCGTCTCCATACTTCGCGCCGACGAGTCGAAGCCGCGAAAGCGGATGCGACCGGTCGAGGCGTTGCCTTCACGGCCCCGAGAAGGCTTTCCTAAGTTATCCGCCGAGGCTGCAGATGGAAGAGCAAACCGCCGGATCGGCGAGGAAAGTTCGCATTTTCGCGGGCGCCGAATAGTCTCGGACGCGCGAGGGTCCGAAGTGCGATGCGGCCGGGTTTTCCCGCGTCCGAAACCCTAGCGGGATCGCGGCGTTTGCGACTTATAGTGCCCCTCATGACCCTTGCTCGCCGCCAGCGCCCGTGGCTTTGGGCCGCACTTTTTCTCTGCGGATCGAGCCCCGCGGCAGCCCAGGTCCAGCCTTCGGCCGCCCCGCCCGCCGACGCTGGCGCTGCGGCAACCGAGCCGCCGCCGGCCGTCGCGAAGGAGTCCTACCCCGATGACCCGCGCCTCGCGAGCGCGCTCGTGATGATGTCGCGCGGGCGCTTCGACGCAGCCGAGGTCACTGCGCGCACGGTGCTTGCCCAGGGCGCCGAGATCGACCGCGCGGCGGCGATCCTCGGGATCTCGCTGATGAAGCAGAAGAAGTACGAAGAGGCGCGCAAGTACCTCGAGCGCGCCCGCGGTTCGCAGCAGCCGTTCCCCGAGCGGAGCCATGCGTCGCACTTCCTCGGCTGGTGCTGCTATCACATCGGCGACCTCGAGGTGTCGCGCGCAGCGTTCGAGCAGCACGCGAAGGATGTTCCCGACGAGCCCGACACCCAGTTCGGTCTCGGACTCGTGGCGCTCGGCGAAGACCGCCTCGAGGACGCGGATCGATTCCTGAACAAGTCGCTCGAGGGCTTCAGCGCGCCGCCGAAGCCCGATGCGGTCGGACAGGCCCGCGCGCTCACTCGGCTGTCGGATGTGGCCATGCGGCGCGGCGAGGTCGAGAAGGCCGAGGAACTGCTCGAGCGCGCCGTGAAGGCGAGCGCCGTGCAGCACGAGACCTGGTCGAAGCTCGCGCGCGTGCGCGACCGCCTCGGCAAGGAGAAGGAAGCCGATGCCGCGCGCGCGAACGCGGAGCGCATTCTCCAAGCGCTGGGCAGGCGGCCGGCGGAGGCCGCGCCCGCGCCCGCGCAGCAGAGCACGCCCGCGCAGCCGAACACGCCCGTGCAGCCGAACACGCCCGCGCAGCCGACTACGCCCGCCGCACCTCCGAAGGACCCGACGCCATGATGCATGCACTTCCGTTCGCGCTTGCGTGCGCCGCGACCTCGCAGGAGCCACCTGCCTCGACGATCCGCTTCACCGATGTCACGGCGCAATCCGGCATCGCGATGACGACGACGAGCGGATCGACACCGTCGACGACGGTGCTCGAGGTGAAGGGCGGCGGGCTCGGACTCATCGACTTCGACGGCGACGGCGACCTCGATCTCTTCGTGCCGAACGGCGCGACGCTCGCGAACCCGGACGCCGGCCCCGGCGCGCGGCTCTTCCGGAACGACGGCGCCATGCGGTTCACCGATGTCACCGACGCAAGCGGCATCCGCCATCGCCGCTGGAGTTTCGGCGTGACGGTGGGCGATGCGGACGCCGACGGACGCGACGACATCTTCATCGCCTGCTTCGGCCCCGATGTGCTGCTTCGGAACAAGGGCGACGGCACCTTCGAGGACATCACCGCGCGCGCGG
Organism: bacterium; assembly: GCA_046337925.1. Taxonomy (GTDB): domain Bacteria; phylum Planctomycetota; class Phycisphaerae; order Phycisphaerales; family SM1A02; genus QWPT01. The sequence continues at coordinate 8,633 of JBKCZS010000083.1, forward strand.
GCCTCGGCGACCCGGCCTGGGGAACGAGCGCCGCGTTCGCAGACCTCGACCTCGACGGCGACCTCGATCTCTTCGTCTGCAACTACCTCGACTTCGATCCGTCGAAGCCGCTGCCGCCCGCGAACTTCAAGGGCATGAAGGTGATCGCGGGCCCGCGCGGCTACCAGGCGGCGGTGGACCGCATCTACGAGAACAAGGGCGACGGAACCTTCGTCGACCGCGGCGGCGACTGCGGCGTGGCGTCCGCCAGGCCGGGCTTCGGCCTCAACCTCGCGATCGTCGACTTCTCAGGCGATGGCAAGCCCGACATCTTCGTCGGCAACGACTCGCAGGCGAACAACCTCTTCACGCAGACGGCGCCGTGGGCCTATCGCGACGACGGACTCCGTTCGGGTATCGCGGTGAACGGCGAGGGAAGCGAGCAGGCCACGATGGGCGTCGCGGTCGCCGACATCGACGGCAACGGCCGGCCCGATGTCTTCACCACGAACTTCTCGAGCGACACCAACACGCTGCA
>JBKCZS010000084.1:0-7742 GCA_046337925.1 bacterium
AAGGAGGCGATTCCGCTCGTCTCGAGGCACCTCGATCACCCCGACGAGCGCGAGGTGCTCCTCATCCGCTACGCGATCGCCCACGCGGATCACTTCCGGGCCGCGAAAGAGCCCTGATCGTCGCGGCAACCCGCCCCGCTACTCTCCCTGCCCGAGCGAGAAGCCGCGCACGCCGTCGAAGAGGTAGAGGTTCTCCGTCTTCACGACCTCGATGCCGGCCTCGCCCGCGCGGCGCAGGGCCTCGACGATGCGCGTCGGCTCGATCGGCGTGTAGGTCGCGCGCGGATCGTGGATGTCGATCGAGGGCCCGACGAAGCGGCAGCGCCAGTGATCGGTGCAGAAGGTCTCGGGGAAGCCTTCCGGCCACACCTTGACACCGCGGTTCGTGATGAGTTTGAGCTTGATCACGCCGTCGGTCGCCTTCGCAAGCTTCGCAGCCAGCTCGTCCGCGGTCGTGTCGGCATCGCACACGAAGAAGTCGACGCCGCAGAGCTCGCGCTTCACCGTCGGGCGGTGGTAGACGAACTTGAGATCGGTGCCCGACTTCATCTCGACGCTCTTGAGCGTCGCGGGCTTGCGGCCGAGCCGCTCGATCACCGCATCGGCGAACTCGACCGTGCCGACGCGCTTCTTCGAAAGGCCTTCCTGGAACACATCTCCCGTGTGGAGGCCGTCCTCGAGCGTCGCGAGCCACGCGTTCTGGATCGCCTCCGCCTTCGCGGGCATGCCCATGTGGACGAGCATCATGCACGCCGCGTTCAGCATCGCGCTCGGGTTCGCGAGGCCCTTGCCCGCGATGTCGGGGGCGCTGCCGTGGATCGCCTCGAACATGCTGATCTTGTCGCCGATGTTCGCGCTGCCGGCCATGCCGACGCTACCCGTCAGCTCGGCCGTCACATCGCTGATGATGTCGCCGTAGAGGTTGAGCGTCACGATCACGTCGTAGCGGTTCGGCTGCGTGGCCACGCGCGCGGTGCCGATGTCGATGATCTGCGTCTCCTGCGCAATCGTCGGGTACTCCTTGCCGACGCGGCGGAACATGTCGGCGAACATGCCGTCGGTCACCTTCATGATGTTGTCCTTCACGAGGCAGGTGACCTTGCTGCGGCCGTTCGCGCGCGCGTACTCGAACGCGTAGCGGATGATCTTCTCAGTGCCCGGAAGGCTCAGCACCTTGAGGCACTGGAAGACATCGGTCGTCTGGCGGTGCTCGATGCCCGCGTACAGGTCCTCCTCGTTCTCGCGCACGACGACCACATCCATGTCGGGATGCATCGTGCGCACGAACGGGCTGTAGCTGCGGCACGGACGCACATTCGCGTAGAGACCGAGCGTCTTGCGGATCGTGACATTGAGGCTCTTGTAGCCGGAGCCCTGCGGCGTCGTGATCGGCCCCTTGAGGAACACCGGGTTCCGACGCAGCACCGCCCACGCCTCCGCGGGAATGCCGCTCGAGTTGCCGCCAAGGTAGACCTTCTCGCCGACCTCGATGAAGTCGTACGAGAGGCCGCACTTCGCGGCATCGAGGATGCGGAGCACGGCGTCGGTGATCTCGGGGCCGATGCCGTCGCCCTTGGCGACGGTGATGGTGTGGGAGGTGGCGTTCGACATGGCGATGGACTTGGCTGCTAAGGCGTGACGAGGCTGCGGCTGCGGTGTCGGGCGGATCGGACACATTACCGCAAGCAACCGCAGCCGATTGTGCGTCCGCGTCGGCGCAACGCGCCACGCGGGATATGACGCCTGTACGGCCTTCGATGGAGCCATTTCGTGCGCCCTCGTGCGCTGCGCTTGTGGAGGCGGCGGCTCGATCGCATGCTCCTTCTGCGTTCGCGCCGGGCAATCCTGCGCACCCGCGCTTTCCCACCGACCGAAGAACAGAAAGAGATCCAATGACGCGCCACCTCGTGACATCGCTCGTGCTGCTCGGCACCGCCTCGACCGCGGCAGCGGACTTCGTGCCGATGGTGCTCGACCAGTTCGACGGCTCCGTCAGCCACACCGTGACGCGCGACCTCGCCTACAGCGCGGGCGCCGGCAACATCGCAGGCGCGAACTGGGCCGGATTCGGCGCGACGACGGGAACCAAGTCGTTTCTCGGCACCTTCAACGCCTCTTCGACCGGCTACGCATCGAACACCGTCTTCGGCTCGATGGCGCAAGCGGGCGGCGCGCTCGCGCTCGACCTCCTCGTGCCGATCGGCGCGACGCTCGCAGGCGGCGGCACCGCCGCATCCAACGCGCGCGTCGCCTACTCGGGATCGTTCGACCTCTCGGGCAAGGGCGGCTACTTCTACTTCCATCTCGCAAGCACTTCGGCGACGGATGCATCGCTCGGAGTCGCGATCCTGAGCGGCGGAACGCTGTACGCAGCGGTCGTCGCCACCGGCCCATCGGGTCCGCGCTATGTCGAGATCGCCTTCACCTCGCTGATGTCGGCGACCGGCGTCGCGTACACGGGCACCGGCTCGAGCGTCAGCCAGGTCGTCATCGGCCTCGCGGCGAACACCGCGGTCGGTAGCGGCCGCAGCGCCGCGCTCTACGAGTTCGGCGTGGTGCCGACGCCCGCGACCGCGGCGCTCCTCGGCATCGCGGCCATCACGCCGCGGCGCCGTCGCCGCAACTGAGCGAGCGGCGCGTATCGTGCGCGGATGGCTCCGCCTCGCCCCGACCTTCGACGCAGAGCCGTCGCCATCGCTGCAGCGGTCGCGACCATCGCGCTCGGGCTCGCGTCGCGCCGCTACGCCGAGGCACTGCCCGACTTCATCGCCGCGTACGCCGGCGACACGCTCTGGGCACTCGTCGTCTACCTGATCGCGACCACCCTCGCTCCCTCGACCTCGATCCTGCGCCGCGCACTTGCGGCGCTTGCGTTCGCCTTCGCGATCGAGGCAAGCCAGCTCTACCACGCGCCGTGGATCGAAGAGATCCGCGCGAACCGGCTCGCAGCGCTCGTGCTCGGCTCGGGATTCCTCTGGAGCGACCTCGCCTGCTACGCCGTCGGCGTCGCGCTCGGCGCCGCCGGCGAAGCCCTCGCGTCTCGCCCGATGCGCCGCGTCTCGCAGCCGTGACGCCCGCTGTACCATCCCGCGCAGAGGATGGCCATGCTCGAAACCCTGCTCGCTCCAATCGTCTCGGCGCAGTTTCTCACCCTTGTCCTGCTGGCGATCCTGTTCCTGCAGTCGGGGATCGACAAGGTCGTCGACTTCAAGGGCAACCTCTCCTGGCTTCAGGGTCACTTCGCGAAGTCGCCCCTCGCGGGACAGGTGACGCCGATGCTCGCGGTGATCACGCTCACCGAGACCGCCGCCGGCGCGCTCGCGGCGGTCGGCGCCGTGATGCTCGCGCTCGACGGATCGAAGACGCTCGGGCTCCATGCCGCACAGCTCTGCGCCCTGAACATCGTGATGCTCTTCTTCGGCCAGCGCCTTGCGAAGGACTACGCGGGCGCCGCGTCGCTCGTCCCCTACTTCATCCTTTCCGTCGGCGCCATCGTGCTGATGGCGCATTGACGCGACTCGCCTTGGTCGCACGAGGGCGATAGAGTCCAAGCCGATGCAGCCCCATCCGATCAAGCTCCAGCAGCCCGGACTCCTCGACGCGATCAAGGACATCGAGACGATGGGCCTCTGGGAGTGCCTCCGCCGGGCGCGAAAGCCGCTCACCGCAGGCGAGCTCGCCAAGCAGACCTCGCGCCAGCTTCCTGCGGTGCACGCGGCGCTCGATCGCCTCTCCCGTGCGGGCCTCGTCGAGATCAAGAAGGCGCGAGGAAGCCGGCGAACCGTCGCGTACACCGTGGCGATGCGCGAGCTCTCGATCGTGATCGATGCGAACGACCCCGAACAGCGGCGCGTGGTGAACGAGGTCGCGACCTACATCAACCGAGAGATGTCGGATTCGCTCTTCAAGGCGCGCAAGCCGATCGGCATGTCGGGCCCGGACACCTGGCACTTCCACCATTGCAGCCCGATGACGCTTGATGCGGAGGATCTCACCGAGCTCAAGCGCCGCATCGCGCGCGTCGAGGAGTTTGTCCGCCTGCTCGGAGACAAGCACGGCGGCGAGAGCGCCCCGCTGCCGCAGCGCTGCAACCACGGCATGGTGATCCGCATCGAGCCGCTCGGAGAGCATGTGCTCCCGCAGCCGCATGTCGAGTTCGTGTCGACGAACACGATCAGGGAACGGGGAACCATCCGTGGCGTCGCGCACGACAGCCTCACCGCGCGCGAACGCCAGGTCGCGCGCGCGCTGCGCGACGGACATCCGCGCGCCGAGGTCGCGCGACGGCTCGGCATCGCTCCGCAGACCGTGGGAACGCTCTGCAAGCGGATCTTCAAGAAGCTCGGCATCCGACGCGCCGCGCAACTGCACAGTTTCGAGCTGGCCTGAGGGCTTCGACCGCTCCCCAGCACGCCACGCCACGCCACGCCGCCGTACCCTTTCGAGGGTATCGATCGACGCTCCTCCATCACCTCGCTCCGATGGCCCTTGCGAGGGGCCGTGGCGGCGGCACACTCCTTGGAGTCCATGGCCTGCGTCGGCGGCTTGCGTCGGTCACCGCATGGCGGTGGCTCATCGCAGTTCGTCCGACCAGGAAGCGCCCACATGACCACAGTCCTCCGTCCGCTGACACCGACCGGCATCGCAGCGCTCATCGTGCTCTCGTCCGTCACCCTCGCCACAGCCTCGGGAGGACCCGTCGACGAAATCCAGCGCGGCCGCGCCGATCTCGCGGAGGGCGCCCCGCGCGTCGTCGACCGTGGCACGCTCTGGCTCGCGCCGGGCGAGACCGAGAAATCGCTCGGCACCGCGGAGACCGCGTCAGCCACGCGGCCGCCGGACTCGCGCCAAACGGCGGCAGCGGCACGCGAGTTCTCGTCGGTCCCGCGCTCCGCAGCCGCGCCGAACACCGTCGGCCGCGGCATCTCCAATCCGACGCTGATGATGCTCGGCGCTGCACCGAGCTGGCCGAACTTCGGAGGAAACGCCCAGCGAAACGGCCGCTCGGGCGGCGCAGGTCCGACCACGCCGAACCTCCTGTGGTCGAATTCGAGCGACTTCTCGATCATCTCCTGGCACCCGGTGATCTCCGACGGGCGCGTCTACGCGATCCGGCAGTCGGGCTTCCCGAGCAGCACCTCGGCCAACGATGTGCTGATCGCGATGAACCTCGAGACGGGCGCTGAACTCTGGCGCACGGTCGTTCCCTACGGCGGCAACCCGGCGACGGAGTGGATCGCCTATGTCGCGGGTGCGAGCGACGGACGCGTCTACGCCGCCCGCGGCGGCAGCGGGCGCGAGACGCCCGTCTACGCCTTCGATGGCGCGACGGGAGCACTGGTCTGGGCCTCGACGCACCTGACGCTCGCTGGGCCGCAGGATGGCGTCGTGTTCACGGCGAACGGCGACCTCATCGTCGGCGACAACCTGCGCCTCGCACGGTTACGCGGGACGAATGGATCGACGGTCTGGTCGATCAACCGCCAGTGCTCGGTGAGCGGCAACTGCGGCGCCGCGATCGGCCCGAACGGCGTCTTCATCGACATCCCCTCTCCCGATGCGTCGTTCTCGCAGGCGATCGCGAAATACGACCTCGAGACGGGCGCGTTCCTCTACCGCACGGCGCCCATGACGGGCGCCACGGTGCAGAACGCCCCGTTCCTGTCGCTCGACGGATCGACCGTCTACCTCGCGCGCACGCAGAACAACCAGGCAACCGACTTCCTCTTCGCCTTCGCCGACACCGGCACGGCGCTCGAGCTCCGTTGGCAAAGGCCGATCCGCTGGACCACCTCGCACGAGCACGGCCTCGCTGCGGACGGCTCCATCTACACCTTCCTTCCCAACGGCGAGTTCGTGCGGCTCGACCCCGGCACCGGCGCCGTGACCGCAAGCGCGGGCGTGCTCAGTCCGCTCGCATCCGCGATCTCGCCGCGGACAGCCGTTGGAACCAACGGCTCCGTCTTCGTCTCGAACGGCTGGGCGAACAACCCCGCGCTCGAAGGACGGGTCTGGGCCTTCAATGCCGATCTCTCGAGCAATCTCTTCACGCTGACGCTCGACCGGCCGAACTCGGGCGGTCCCTCGCTCGGCGCGAACAACACGCTCGTGGTCGCCGACCGCGTGGGCCTGCGCGCCTATCGCAGCGCCACGCCGCCCTGCCCCGCGGACCTCGATGGAAACGGCCTCGTGAACGGACCCGACCTCGCGGCGCTCCTTTCAGCGTGGGGAGGCCAAGGCGTGGGAGACCTCAACGGCTCCGGGACGGTCGACGCCGCGGACCTCGCGGTGCTGCTCGGGGCGTGGGGCAGCTGCAACTGAGAACCGATCGGCGCAGGGCCGGCGGACCTCGGACCCCGGTCCTCCGCCGAACACCGTACCCATTTGAGGGTATCGCTCGACGCTCCTGCGCCGCCTCGCTCCAATGGTCCTTGCGAGGTGCCGTGGCGGCAGCACACTCCGTTGGCACCGCACTCCAGCGGGCGCCAGTTCCCACGAAAGCACACGGTCCGACGAGAACACCCGGCCCTACGAGCCCACACCATGCGACGCGCACACCTCTTCACCGCCGCAATCTCCCTCCTCGCCCTTGCCTCGACGACGCTTGCCGACTGGTCGAACCTCGGCGGCAATCCCCGCCGCAACGGCCTCTCCAGCGCGATCGGACCGCAGAAGCCGGTGCTTCGCTGGTCGGGAGCATCCGAATCGCTCATCTCGTGGATTCCGCTGGTCGAAGGCAACCGCGTCTTCAACATCCGTCAGACGGTGGCGCAGAACCCCGTCATCGGCCCCGGCGACTCGATCCTGTACGCGCTCGATCTCACCACGGGCGCGGAGCTCTGGACCTATGACTTCCCGTGGGAGTCCGGCGACTGGACGACCGTGCTCTACGGCGTGAAGAACGGGCGCGTCTATCTCGGCCGTGCCGACGACGGAGCCGTCTTCACCTCGGCGATCCACTGTCTCGATTCGGCCACCGGCAAGCTGCTGTGGGTCTCGCCGTGCGACACCTGCGCCCCCGGCCTCTACGACGGCTCGGTGTTCGCGCCGGACGGCGACCTGATCGTGGCCGCCGGGCAATGGGTGCGCCGCATCGACGCCGAGACGGGTGAACTGCTCTGGAGCACGCCGCGCCTGTGTAGCGTCACGAACTCCTGCGGGCCGACGCTCGCGGGGAACTCGATCTACATCGACGAGACCTTCAGCGGCTCACAGCGCCTCACCCGCATCGACGCGACCACGGGCGCCCGGCTCTACTCAAGCCCGACCGTTCCGGGCCTCGTCACGCAGACCAAGCCCTTCGCCGGCACGAACGACATCGTGTTCTATCCGGTCTACACGGGCGGCGGCCCGACCGTCGATCGGCTGTACGCCTTCCGCGACACCGGCACGGCGTTCCAACTGCTCTGGTCGCGCCCCTCGACGGTCTTCCAGGGCGAGCACGCCGTCACCAACGACGGCGGCGTCATCCTCATGAACTCGCAGGGTCGGCTCGAGATCCGCGACCAGGTGACGGCCGCGCTGCGGTTCATCAGCACCGAGGTCGTCGCGGCCAGCCCGATCTCGCTCACGATGCCGCATGTCGTGGTGGACGCACAGGGCACGATCTTCTACGGAAACGGCGGCTTCCCGGGCAAGGTCTTCTCCTTCAACCCCAATCTCACGCTGCGCTGGTCGGTCGAGGTGCCGAACCTCAACCAAGGTGGTCCGGTGCTCGCGGGCGACGGCACGCTGCTCATCGC
>JBKCZS010000085.1:0-13222 GCA_046337925.1 bacterium
GTGCCGTGCACCGTTCGGGGCACCGATCGGGGGCGCGGGCGTGGTGCAAAAAGACAAGCAGCCGTCGTTTCCGACGGCTGCCTGGTGAATTCGATCGATTGGCTTACTTCTTCTTGCCCTTCTCGAAGTAGTTGCCGGCGAACTTCTTCTGGAAGCGCTCGACGCGGCCGAGGGTGTCGACGAAGGTCTTCTGGCCCGTGAAGAAGGGGTGCGAGCCCGACCAGATTTCGACATTCATCTCCGGCACCGTGGCGCCGACGGTCATGACGACTTCCCCGCGGAAGATGACCTTGCACTCGGGGTAGTACTTCGGGTGGATGTCCTTCTTCATGCTCGACCTGACCTTCCGGGTTGCCCGGTGATTGCCTTGCCCGAGTGTCCCGCAGCGCGCGGCGACCGAGGGCAAGGAGAACTGGCGAAAGATCGGAGAGTGTACCGTGCGCCGTCGCGCATGCAAGCGGCGGCAGTGGAGGCGTTTGCACCCGCCCCTGCGCAGCCGATTGCAGCATTCTCGGACGCCAGAGCCCGTCGCATCCGCCGTTTGCCGTTCGGCGCGCGTACCGTGCCGCTTCCAATCCTGGAGTTCCCATGGCAGACGCCCCCAACACCTTCAACGCCACCGCCGCGAACTTCGACAAGGAAGTCGCGCAGTCCTCCGTCCCCGTCCTCGTCGACTTCTGGGCCTCGTGGTGCCCGCCGTGTCGCATGCTCAAGCCCGAACTCGCGGCCCTCGCGCCCGAGCTCGAGGGCAAGGTGCGCGTGGCGTTCTGCGATGTCGACGCAGAGGGCGAGATCGCCGCAGCGTTCGCAGTCCGCGGCATCCCCGCGCTCTTCCTCATGAAGGACGGCGAGGTGATCGATTCGTGGACGGGCTACATGCCCCGCGCCGCCGTGAAGGCTCGGCTCGAGCAGTCCGTCGGAAAGATCGGCGGCTGATCCGATGCCCGAGGCGGCGAACGCATCCGCGCCCGATCGCGCGGCCGTGCGCGTGCTGCCGGTCGACGGTATGCATTGCGCGGCGTGCGCCTCGAAGGTCGAGCGCGCGGCAGGCGCGGTGCGTGGCGTGCGCGAGGCGAGCGTGTCGTTCGCGACGAAGCGCGCGCGCATCTCGTTCGATCCATCGGCGACCGATCTCGACGCCGTCGCGCGCGCGGTGCGCCATGCCGGCTTCACGCTCGACATCGCGCGCGACCCCGCGGTGCGTGCGGCGCGCGAGCAGGCCGCCGCGCGCTCGCTGCGCCTCCGCGTGGCGATCGGTTTCGCCCTGTCGCTCCCGCTCGTCATCATCGCCATGTCGCATGGCGCGATACCCGTGCTCGACGGCCCGGCGATGCCGTGGGTGCAGCTGGCGCTCGCCACGCCCGTCTTCCTCTGGTGCGGCTGGCCGATCCACGCGGCGGCGTTCGCCCGGCTGCGCGCGCTCGGCGCCGACATGAACACGCTCGTGTCGCTCGGCACGGGCGTCGCGTTCGGCTCGAGCCTCTGGGCCTTGCTCGCAGGTCACGCGGCGCATGCCGGAAACGGCGGCCACGCGCTCACATTCGAGGCCGCCGCGGTCATCATCGTCTTCGTCCTCCTGGGGCGTTGGCTCGAGGCGAAGGCGACCGCGCGCGCCGGCGAGGCGCTGCGCGCGCTCTCCGCCGCGTCGGTCCCGACGGCGCGCGTCATCGTCGACGGCGTGGAGCGTGAGGTCGCGGCGGCGGAGATCACGACCGGCAACCATGTCGTCGTGCGGCCGGGCGAGCGCATCCCGATCGACGGCATCGTTCGCCGCGGCGAGAGCGAGGTCGACGAGTCGCTGCTGACGGGCGAGCCGATGCCTCGCCTGCGTCGGGCGGGCGACCGCGTCTACGCCGGCACGCTGAATTCGCTCGGCGCGCTCGACATCGAGGCGTCGTGCGCGGCCGACGAGACGATGCTTGCGCAGATCGCCGGACTCGTCGACGAGGCGCAGGCGACGAAGGCCTCGATCGCGCGTCTTGCCGACAGGGTGGCGGCGGTCTTCGTTCCGATCGTGGTCGCGATCGCCATAGCCGCCTTCGGCGGCTGGATGCTTCTTGCGCCCGCCGACATCCGCGCCGCGCGTGCGGTGGAGGCGCTGGTGAGCGTGCTCGTCGTCGCGTGTCCGTGCGCGCTTGGGCTCGCGACCCCCGTCGCGATCATGGTCGCGTCGGGCCGGGCGGCCGCGCGCGGCGTCCTCTTCCGTCGCGCTGCGGCATTCGAACAGCTCGCAGCGGTCGACCGCATCGCCTTCGACAAGACCGGCACGCTCACGGAGGGGCGGCCGGCGGTGACCGCGCTCCGGCCTGCGCATGGCTGGAGCGAGGAGGCGCTGCTCGGACTCGCGGCCGCAGCGGACTGCCGCAGCGAGCATGCGGTGGCGCGCGGAATCGTCGAGGCGGCGCGCGCACGCGGAATCCATGTCGAGGAACCGAGCGCATTCGCGGCGTTCGCTGGGAAGGGCGTGTTCGCGCAGGTCCTCTCGCACAAGGTCGAGGTCGGCAGCATCGCGTGGATGCGCGAGTGCGGCATCTCGGTCGACGCGCCGCCGTCGCCCGCGACCCGCGTGTTCGTGGCCGCCGACGGCGCGTTCGTCGGTGCGATCGAGCTTGCGGACCGCGTGCGCGAGCATGCGCGCGAGGCGCTCGATGCGCTGCGGTCCCGCGGCGTCGCCCCGAGCATGCTGACCGGCGACGCCCGTGCGCCTGCGGACGCGGTCGGCGCGGGCCTTGCGATCGCGGCGGCCGACATCCATGCCGAGATGACGCCGGCGGGCAAGGCGGAACTCGTCGCACGGCTCGCGGCTGGTCCGAACGGAACCGCCTTCGTGGGCGACGGGCTCAACGACGCAGCCGCCCTCGCCGCGGCGCGCCCGGGCATCGCGATGTCGGGGGGCACCGATCTCGCGAAGACGAGCGCCGACATCCTGCTCGTCACGGACGATCTGCGCCGCGTCGACGACGCGATCGCGCTCTCGCGCAAGGCGCTGCGCGTGATCCGGCAGAATCTCGCGTGGGCGTTCGGCTACAACATCGTGCTCATCCCGCTCGCCGCAGGAGCGCTCTACCCGTGGACAGGCTGGATGCTTCCGCCGATCCTCGCGAGCGCTGCGATGGCGCTCTCGAGCGTGAGCGTGGTTGCCAACAGCCTGCGCCTGCGCACCTGAACGGCCGAACGGCCGAGCGGCCGTTCAGCCGACGCCTCCGGTCGGCTGCGTCGGCACGCCCTCGTAGCGCGTGCCCGCGACGAGCACCTCGCGCTTCATCACGACTGAATGCGGCTCGACGACCGCGCCCGCTCCGATGTCGGCGCCGTAGAGAAGCACCGTGTTCGCGCCGACGGACGCGCCGTCGCGGATGTGGACATGATCGACCTTGAGCACGCGGTCCTCGAAGGTGTGCGCCTGGAACAGCGCCTGCACGGTGACATCGTCGCCGAAGTGCAGCATGTCGGGGTCGACGACATGCGCGAAGCCGCTGCCGAGCAGCGCGCGGCGGCCGATGCGGCAGCCCATCGCGCGCAGGTACCCGACCAGGAGCGGCGTTCCCTCGAGGAACGAGAGCGGAATCGCCGCCCACATGCCCCAGGCCACATAGAGGAAGTCCCAGCGGCTGCACCAGCAGCTCCAGAGCGGATGGATGCCGGGCTTCACCCGCCCGACGAGCAGCCACTTCATCGCAAGGACCGCGAGCGCAAGCGCCGCGAGCGATGCGAGCACCCCGAGCGGCAGCGTGACGAGCCTGAAGAACGCGGTCGATTGCGAGGCGCTTGCGATCTCCATCGCGCGGAACCACACGAGCGCGACGAGCAGCGGGCCGAGCGGCAGCGCGAATCGCGCGACTTCCCACGCCCAGCGGTTGATGCGGCGCGCGAGGGACGGATCGTGCGTGAGTTCGCGCGAGACCTCGACGACCTCGCGTCGCGGCAGCCGGAAGACCGGATGGCCGAACCAGGAAGCGCCCGCGTCGTCGGGAAGACCGCTGCCGCGCGTCGCGATGCCGACGAGCGTCTCGCGCGCAAGCCGCGTGCCCGACGGAAGCACGGCATGGTTGCCTACGAAGCATGACGGCGAGAGCGTCACGGGCCCGATCGTCGCCGTGCCTGCGTGCAGTGCAGGACCTCCGAGATAGATGCCGTCCGCGAAGAAGGTCTCTTCCCCGATCTCGACGGTCGACGGCACGACATCGGTGACCGTCGAGATCTCGCACCCTCGGCCGATGCGCGCGCCCGCGAGATTCAGCCAGATCGGCCACATCAGCGTGCCCGAGAGCCACTTGCCCGCCGCCTCGACGAGCGTCGACTGGAGCGACATGCGCAGCGCCGCGAGGCTGCCGAGCGCATACGGTCCGCGCGGCGCGCGTCCGAGGGCGCGCACGCAGAGCGCCTGCACGAGCACCGTCCCGATCGCGCCGGCGACCACCGCGCCCGCGATCGCGGCGAGGTTCGCGGGGTCGGGAAACAGCGATGAATCGCCGGGAAAGAGCTTCTCTTGGAGCGACTCAGGCGAGAGTCCGAACGCCCAGCATGCGAGGATCCACGGCAGGATGGTCGCACAGGCAATGCCTGCGACGAGCACCGTGGCGGTCGCGAGTCGGATCGCGCCCGATGGCGGCGGCGGCACCTGCGGCGGAGGCGGCGCGGGCGCGATCGGCTCTGCAGGAACGCCGTCGAGGATCGCGTGGTCGTGCCGTTCGCCGGCCGTGAGGTTCGAAAGCGCCCGCAGGATGCTGCCTTCGCCGAGTTCGGCGCCGGGCGAGAGTCCTGCGCGCGTCTCGAGCGTGGCGCCGCGGCGGACCGTGACGCGGTCGAAGACGAGCGAGCCTGCCTCGAGTTCGACCGCGCGCAGGCAGGCGTCCTGCCCGATCGTCGCGCCGTCCTCGAGCGTGATGAGGTCCCAGCCTCCTTCGTTGAGCCGAACGCCGCGGTGGATGTGCACGCCCCGTCCGACCCTCGCGCCGAGGAGCGACAGGATCGCGGGCGCAAGCCCGAGCGCCTCGATGAGGTTCCACGGAATGAGCGCGACGCAGCGGACGGCGGTCCAGTGGCGCAGATGCGCGAGGCTCCATGCCCGCACCCGGCCGGGCCGCACGCGGCCGAGCAGGATCCACTTCGCCGCGACGCCGAGCACGATGCTGCCTGCGATGTAGGCCGCCGCGATTCCCGCCCCGAGCAGGGCAAGGAGGAGCGCGCCGAGCCATCCGGAGTCGAAGGTGCCGACGAGCGCGGCGCCGGCGTTCGGGATCCACAGGACCTGCGCCAGAGCGACAAGGAGGAGCGCGAGGAACCCGGCCTGGAGGATCGTGACGGCGATCGGACGCGCGGTGCCTCGGACGGGGCTTCGATGGGCGAGGCGTTCGGCGCGCGGCGCGCGGCGGTCGCGCGTCCGCGCCTCCTCGACCGCGCGGGCCATTCCGCGCACGGTGCGGTGTTCGTAGGCGTTGCGGACCGTGGCCGCGCAGGCGGCGTCGGACGCGCGCATCTGCGAGATCGCGATCGCGACCGTCAGCGAGTCGAGGCCGAGGTCGTCGAAGAGGTCGGCCTCGACCGAGACTTCGCCGTCCTGCTTGAGCGCGGCCGCGAACGCGCGCGCCATCATGCGCTCCGCGTCGGTCGCGGGCGCGACATGAGGCGTGGCGGCGCCGGCGCTGCGGAGCGATCCGATCTCGGGCAGTGCGCGGCGGTCGATCTTGCCGCCGACCGTCCGCGGGATGCGGGCGATCGGCGCGATCGACGCGGGCACCATGTAGGGCGGCAGCTCGCGCGCGAGCGCCGCGCGCAACTCGCCTTCATCGATCGTGGCGCCTGCGCGCGCAACCGCGTGGGCCACGAGCCTTCGCTGCGCACCCTCGCCTTCGACCGTGCATGCAGCCTCGAGCACCGACGGGTGCGCCGCGAGCCGGGCCTCGACCGCGCCGAGCTCGATGCGGTAGCCGCGGAGCTTCACCTGCGCGTCGATGCGGCCGTGGTAGTGGAAGTCGCCGCGCGCATCGCGATGCACGAGATCGCCCGTGCGGTAGACGCGGCCGAGCGTCGGGTGCTCGATGAAGCGGGCGGCCGTCGTCTCGGGCTGGCCGCGATAGCCGCGCGCGAGCGATGCGCCGCCGACGACGAGTTCTCCCTGCGTTTCGTCGGCGATCACGCGCAGGTCCGCGTCGTCGGGATCGACGACCGCCGCGAAGGAGCCGGGGATCGCGCGGCCGATCGTGACCGGTTCGCCCCGCCGCACGGTGGCGCGGAGGCAGGTCACGGTGCATTCGGTCGGCCCGTAGCCGTTCTCGAGCCTTCGGCCCCGAGACCAGAGGTCCGCAAGGTCGGGCGCGAGCGCTTCGCCGCCGACATAGAGGAAGCGGATCGAAGGCAGTTCACGCTCGGGATCGCGGCAACCGAGCGTCCGCAGGAGCGTCGGCGGCGGGCAGAGCACCGTGATGTTCTCGCGCACGAGCCACGGAAGGAGATCGGGACCGAGCCGCGCGGTGTCGTCGTCCATCACGACGACGGTCGCGCCGACGGCCCATGCGAGCCACATCTCCTCGACGCTCGAGTCGTAGCTCAGGCTCGATCCCTGGGCGACGCGATCGCCTGCGTCGAGGCCGAACGCGTCGACATCGCCCGCGACGAGATTGAGGAGCGAGCGGTGCTCGATCTCGACGCCCTTCGGCCGTCCCGTGGTGCCCGATGTGTAGATGACATAGGCAAGCGAGCGGGGATCGGGCGACGGAAGCGCCTCGACCGGCGGTTCGGCCGCGAGGGATTCAGGCGCGATGACCTCGACGGTCGCGCCTTCCTCCGCGATCTCGGCGGCGCGGCCCGGCGTCGCGATGAGCGCGACCGCGCCCGCATCGGCGAGGATTGCCGCGGCCTGCCGCGCCGGGAAGGCCGGATCGACCGCGACATAGGCGGCGCCGGCACGCATGACGCCCAGCATCGTGGCGTAGAGCCATGTATCGGTGCGGGGAAGAGCGATCGCGATCACGCCGTCGCGTTCGGCGCACGCTGCGACGCGCGCCGCGACCCGGCGCGAGCGTCGATCGAGTTCGGCGTAGGAGATGCGTGCGGTTCCCGGGACATCGAGCGCACAGGCGTCCGGGTTCGCCGCGTTCGCGCGCGCAAAGAGGTCGAGCACCGTGCGCAAGGGGGCGGTCGCGGCGTCCGCGTCGGTGTTCATGCACTCGGCTTCGGCAGGAACGGCTTGAGATGCGGCGCGACCAGAAGCGCGCGCGCGCGCTGTTCGTCGTGGGCGAGCGCGAGGAACCCCTGCACGCGGCGGAGGCAGCCCGGCGCGCCGCACTTGCATTCGAAGGGCTCCGCCATCATCGCCTCGGTCGTGGTGTAGTCGAAGGTGAGCTGGTCGCCCGACCGGATCGCGCCCCGCGCCACGAGGGTGCGTCCCGCGATCGAGCAGTTCGGTTCACAGCAATGGTTGAGGAATCGCCACGGGAAGCGCACCCGCATCTCCGCGTCGGGCAGCGACTCTTGGCACTCGATGTGCTCGTCGGCGCCGATCTGGATCGAGTAGCGCGTGGGGGAGCGCTGGATCGTGCCGTGGATCTCGAGGATGCATTCGCCGCGGGCGATGTCCCGCGTGGCGAAGAGGCCGACGCCCGTGACGGTGTCGCGCACGGTGCATGGATACGAATGGGCTGTGGCTGGCATGGCGATGGTGGCGCGGGACAACTCGCAGACGGCGGGATGGTTTCGGAGGCCCGCCGCGCAGCCACGGGTCGGTCCGCGGCAGGGGCGCAGCGTATGCGATGAGAGGTGGCGTGTGGCATGTTCAACCCCGCCTTCATCAAACGAAAGGCGGGGGAGAGAGGGCGTCCAGCGGGCGCGATGCACCTTCCCGCCGGTGGTCCGACGCGCCATCCTTCCGAATCACGGGGAAATCCGAAGGTTGCGGCACGCGGGATGCCGACACACTTCCTGACAGCGTCCATGCTTGCCGGCCGCGCCCATTCCCTCATCGTCCAGTCTCGCCTGGCGATCTCCCTCGCATGGATCGCCGGGTATGTGAACACGGCCGCGGTCCTGACCTGCGGGGTCGTGACGAGCCATGTGACGGGCCATGCGAGCACGCTCGGCAAGGACATGGCGCAGAGGGCCTGGAGCGACGCGGCGTTGATGGGCGCCTTGATCGGGGCGTTCTTCCTCGGGGCGCTGGTCTCGGGGTTCGCGCTCGAACTGGGACGCCACCGGGGCTGGGCCTCGATCTATGTCCTGCCGGCGGCGATCGAATTCGTGCTGCTCGCGGTGTTCGCGGTCGGCGTGCGTCTGCACGACGACGCGGCGATCGAGGTCGGTGGACGGCTCTGGTGGATGACGATGGTTGCGGCGCTCGCGATGGGTGTCCAGAACGCGACCATCACCCGCATCTCGAGCGGCGTGGTCCGCACCACGCACCTGACGGGCATCGTGACCGATCTCGGCCACGAGTCGGCGCAGCTGGCGCTCATGCGGCGCTTGCTCGGCAAGGGGCCGCGCCTGGGCGAAGGCGAGGCGCGCGGGCCGAGCGTGCAGCGGCTCGTGCTTCTCTCCTCGATCCTCGTCGCCTTCATTGCGGGAAGCGTGTGCGGCGCGTGGATCTACTTCGAGCTCCCTCGCTGGAGCATGCTGGCGCCGCTCGTCCTTCTCGCGTGGATCATCATCGCGGACCTGCGGACGCCCATCTGCGAGATCGAGGAGGCGATCGTCGCGGAGGTGGCGGACGCGCCGGCGCGCCGCACGGGAATCGCCGTGTTCCGCGCGATTCCGCGCGGTGGCGATGCGCGGGGCGATGAGCGGGGCGCTGCGCGGGGCGAGGCGCATCTTCCCGACCTCGGGCTGCTGCTCGAGCGGGCGGGCGAAGAGCGCCGCACCGTGATCATCGACCTCTCGAACGCGCGGGTGTTCGGGCCGCTCGCAGCCAGCGCGATCGACGGCGCCTTCCGCGCGGCGGAGCGGTCGGGCCACCGGGTGATCGTCGCGGGTCTCGACGAAGGGCAGCGCGCGACGGTCAACGCGCTGTCGCGCAGCGATCTCCTCACCGACGCGAACAGCGCCCCGACGGTTGCCGGGGCGCTGGAGATCGCGGAGGCCATATCGCGCGACGGACCTATCTCTCGCTGACGCTCCGTGCCGCGAGGCCCGCGCCGAGCGCGAAGAGCAGTGCCAATGCGCCCGCGGCGAGCAGCCCCGCAACCGCGCCGCCGGCTGCGGAGACCTGCATGTAGACCGCCGCGACGACGAGCAGGATCGTCACGAACACAAGCGCCGCCGACAGGAGCGCGAGCGCCGCGCCCCATGCAAGCCGCATGGCGCGTGCGCGCAGGATCCGCCCCTCCCACTCGACGAGAGATGCGATGTCGGCAAAGAGTCGCTGCACGAGTTCCATGGTCGTCTCCTGAAGAGGCCGGCCGTCGGAACGGTCGGCGGGTGGCTGGCTGCGTTCTGCGCGAATTCCTCAGTCACGCCTGTTGTTCATGCGCATTCCGAGCAGGAGGCCGATCGCGAAGCAGGTGGCCACGGAGAGGAACGGATGGCTCGTGATCTGCTTCTCGGCGATCTCGGCCGCGACCTTGCCCTTGGCGGCCGCGCTGCGCGCGGTCTCGTTGATGCCTGCGCGCGCGGTGCGGAGACCATCGATTCCGACGCCCGTGAGGTCGTTTCGCAGTTGGCGGAGGTCCGTGCGAAGGCGGTCGATCTCGCGCTGGAGGTCGAGTGTCTCGTCGAGTCCGACGGGGCTGTTGCGGTCCATGATGTCGTTCCTTCCTGCTGGTGATGCGTTGCGGTCCCAAGCGCCCGAGCGCGTCGGGAGATGTCTCGGATGACATTGATGGCGTGGCGGACAGCGAGAACGACGGGGAATCTTGCGCGATCGCGGCGGAATGCGATCGGGTGAACTTCCCGCAGCCGGCGCCGGCGCCTGCATGCAAGGCTTCTCGTCGCGCGGAGGGAAGTCCTCGCCGCCACCAAGGAGGAACCCATGGATCGACCCGCGGACCCGAGATCGGCGCCGGACGGAGCGCCAGTCAACTTCATCGTGCCGATCGACTTCTCCAAGCCGTCGCAAGCGGCGCTGCGCTGGGCCGAGGAGCTCGCGGTGCGCGGGCCTTCGCGGCTGATCGCGGTCCATGCCGTCGAGCCGACGCCGCTCGGTGACAGCGACGAGTTCGTGGCGATGCTCGAGGCCCGCGGTCTCGAGCGGCTGCACGATGCGTGCGTGCGGGCGGCGTCGGCGGGAATCGAAGTCGTCCGCGAGTGCCGGATCGGCGAGCCGTCGCTCGTCATCGAGGATGTGGCGCGCCGCACGCCGAGCGCGTTCATCGTGATGGGGAACCGAGGTCTTGGGCCGATTCGGCGGGTCATTCTCGGCAGCGTGACCGACCGGGTGCTGCGTCACGCCGAGTGTCCGGTGCTGGTCGTGCGCGAGGAGGACGAGCCGCCCGCGCGGCCGCGGATCCTCGTGGCGACCGACTTCGCGCGCGATGCGGAGGCCGCGGTTCGTGCGGCACACTTGATCGCGCGCCGCGCCCGCGAACAGCCGAGGGTCGCGCTCCTTCATGTGGTGCTGCCGCCGCAGGTGATCGAGGCCGCCGAGGCGCCCATGATCGCGCCGGCCGAGATCGGTACCGAGGAGCAGGACGCGCGCGAGCAGCTGGCGGCGATCGCCGCGATGTTCAGGAGCCTCGGCGCGGAGACCACCGTCGAGATCGCGCGAGGCGATGTGTTCAAGGCGGTCGCAGAGCGCGCCGACCTTTTGCACGCCGACATGGTGGCGCTCGGGCGGCACGATGCGTCGATCCTGGAGCGGCTGCTCGTCGGCTCGACCGCGGAGCGCGTGCTCCATCGGGCGCACTGCGCCGTGCTGACGGCGCGCGCGGCGCCGGTGGCGGCCGAACGCCGTCGTCGCGAAGTCGTCATCACCTGACCGGATCGCGGAAGCGTTCCCGTGGAGCGCCGCATGGCTGTACGCCCAAATCAAGGCATCCGAGGCGTGGCTTCGGGACTTCACGCAACACCCTCAACCGGGAGCACGAGCATGACGACCGCGATCATCAAGAGCGATTCGCAGATCAAGACGGATGTCCTCAACGAACTCAAGTGGGATTCCCGCGTCGACGAGACCGATGTCGGCGTCCAGGTCAGGGAAGGCATCGTCACGCTCGTCGGCAATGTCGATGTCTACGCGAAGAAGATTGCGGCGCGCGAGGCTGCCCACCGCGTGCACGGCGTGCTCGATGTGGTCGACGAACTGCAGGTCAAGGTCGCGGGCGTGGGCGGCGCGACCGACACCGAGATCGCCCGTGCCGTGCGCGATGCGCGCGAGTGGGACGCGTTCGTGCCCGACGAGAAGATCACCTCGACGGTCTCGCTCGGGATCGTGACGCTCGAAGGCGTGGTGCCGACCTGGTCGCAGCGCGCGGACGCGGAGCGCGTCGTGCGGGGGCTGTCCGGCGTTCGTGGAGTCATCAACCAGATCACGGTCATGGCGAAGGCCGTCGATTCGAGCCGCATCAAGGCCGACATCGAGGAGGCGCTCGAGCGCCAGGCCGAGCGCGAGGCGCGCCGCATCGGCGTCTCCGTGAAGGACGGCGTCGTGATGCTCACGGGTCGCGTGCGATCGTGGGTGGAGAAGGACACCATCGACCGCGTGGTCGGTTTCGCGACCGGCGTGAAGCGGGTCGATGACCGCCTGATCGTGGATCCGTACACCTGATCGACCGGACGCCGCAGCGCCTCCGACCGGCGGATGTTCCGCCGGCGGCGGTGCTGCACGACCCGTCCAACCAAGGAAAGGACACACCGCATGAACCTCAGCATCTTCCGCAGGACCCCGGTCCTGGATGAGTTCGCGCGCATGCGCGAAGAGATGGACCGCATGGTCGGGCGCTACATCGGCGAATCCGGCGGGCAGTTCGACGCAGGCCTGCCGCGGATCGAGGGCTGGATTCCGCCCATCGATGTCAGCGAGACCGATGAGGAGATCGTGATCCGGGGCGAGATGCCGGGGATCGCCGCGCGGGATCTCGAGATCACCATCACGGGCACCACGCTTTCGATCGCCGGCAAGAAGGAGGAGAAGGAGGAGATGGAGCAGGAGGACTTCTACCGCAGCGAGCGACGCTTCGGCGCCTTCCGCCGCGTCCTCGACCTGCCCGAGGCGGCCGACACCGAGCGCGTCACGGCGGACAGCGACAACGGCGTGATCACCATCCGCGTCGCGAAGAAGCCTGGGCAGCGCGCCAAGCGGATCGAGGTCAAGCCGACCTCGCGCCGCGTGCCGGTGCCGGGCTGAGCCGCTGGGCCGGCGTCGATCGTGCATCGACGCGTCGGTTCATCGCCGGAGCGGACATTCCCGGATTGGAACTCAACCAGAACGAAAGGAACATCGATGGCACCCATTGCCACAACCGCCATGCACTCCCTGAAGGACCTGCTCGTCGAGCAGCTCAACGAGCTGTACGCCGCCGAGAGCCATTCGCACGCCGTGCTCGCGAAGCTTGCGAACGCGGCATCTTCTCCCAAGCTGGCGGAAGCCTTGCGCATGCACGCGGACGAGACCAAGCAGCACATCGCCCGGCTCGACCGCGTGTTCGGAGAGATCGGGGGCAGGCCGCGGAAGCTCGAGACCCACGGATGCAAGGGTCTGCTCGAGGATTGCACCGAGATCGCGGGGCGCTCGAAGATCGACCCGCATGTTCGCGATGCTGCGCTGATCGCGGTCGTCCAGCGACTTGAGCACGACGAGATGGCCGGATACGGGTGCGCGCGTACCTGGGCGGGCCTGCTTGGGTATCCCGCCGCTGCGGCGGAACTGCTCAAGACACTCACCGAGGAGCGTCGCTGCGACGAGAAGCTCAGTCAGGTCGCCGAGTCGCTGAACAAGGCTGCGCTCGAGCCAGCCGGTTCGGCACGCTGAGATCGGGGAGCATTGGAGAACCGCACACGGCGGGTCCGCGGATCGATCCGATGGCACGCCATCGGTGTGATCCGCGGGCCCGCCGCGTTGTGTTCCACGGATCTCGTGTGGAACACTGCGTCGGGACCGTGGAACATCGTGGCGAGCGTGGAACGCCGGCGTGGAGATCGGGGACCACCGTGGCGCGCGTGGAACGCCGGCGTGGGGATCGGGGACCCCCGGGGCGAGCGTGGAACGCTGGCGGGGAGCTCGGGGACCAGCGGGGGTGGCGGGGAACGCGGGCGTGGGGCGCGGGGCACCCCGGGGCGAGCGTGGGCGGCCGGCGTG
>JBKCZS010000086.1:0-4346 GCA_046337925.1 bacterium
TCGCTGGTCAGGTCTGACATATCGGGCATTTTGTCGGAAACATATGTGGTGAAGGGCACGGGCCGTCCACGCGGCGCGGAGCCTGCCACAGGCGTTCCGCAGACGCGAGATTGGCCGTTTCCGGCGACTGGTAGCGGTGCCTGGCACGTGCCAGTCAGTGCCAGGCACTGCACGGCACGTGCCGTGCACCTGTCTGGCGATAAGATGAATCCATGTCTACCGCGCATCCGACGGCCCCGTCCGCCACTCCTTCGAACCCTGAAGCCTCGAGGGTCGACCCCGAGACCGTGACCATCTCCGGCTACGTGGTCGGCGAGCGCTATGGCCCCGAAACCGTCCTGACCCACGACCCCGCCGACCCGGCCCGCGCCCACCCGCGCATCGGCGAGCCAGGCCAGTACCCGTTCACCCGCGGCGTCCACAAGACGATGTACCGATCCCGGCTCTGGACGATGCGCCAGTTCGCGGGCTTCGGCTCTGCCGACGACACCAACAAGCGCTTCAAGTACCTCCTCGAGAACGCGAAGGGCACCAAGGCGAATACCGGCCTCTCGACCGCGTTCGACCTTCCGACCCTCATGGGCCGCGACTCGGACGACCCGCTGTCGGCGGGCGAGGTCGGCCGCTGCGGCGTCGCCATCGCCTCGATCGAGGACATGCACCGCCTCTACGCCGACATCCCCGTCGGCGAGGTGACCGTCTCGCAGACGATCAACGCGCCCGCCGCCGTGATCTGGGCGATGTACCTCGCCCACGCGAAGGAGCGCAATGTTCCCTGGACCGCGCTCGGTGGAACGCTTCAGAACGACATCCTGAAGGAGTTCCACGCGCAGAACGAGTTCATCTATCCGCCCGAGGCAAGCGTGAAGCTTGTCGTCGACACGATCGAGTTCGCCGCGCAGCATCTGCCGAAGTGGAACTCGGTCTCGATCTCCGGCTACCACATCCGCGAGGCCGGCTCGACCGCGACGCAGGAGCTCGCGTTCACGCTGCGCGACGGCATGGAGTACGTCGAGGAGTGCATCAAGCGCGGCCTCGACGTCGACAGCTTCGGCCCGCGCCTCTCGTTCTTCTTCAACAGCCACAACGAGTTCTTCGAGGAAATCTGCAAGCTCCGCGCCGCGCGCCGCATCTGGGCGAAGGCGATGCGGGAGCGTTACGGCGCCAAGAACGAGCGCTCGCTCCTCATGCGCACGCTCGTCCAGACCGCCGGATGCTCGCTCACCGAGCAGCAGCCGCTCAACAACATCGTGCGCGTCGCCGTGCAGGCGCTCGCGGGCGTGCTCGGCGGCTGCCAGAGCCTCCACACCGATTCGATGGACGAGACGCTCGGCCTCCCCACGGAACAGGCCGTTCGCGTCGCGCTCCGCACGCAGCAGATCATCGCGCACGAGTCGGGCGTCCACCGCACGGTCGACCCGCTCGGCGGCTCGTGGTTCGTCGAGGCGCTCACCGACCAGATGGAGAAGGACGCGAACGCCATCATCAAGGAAGTCGACGACATGGGCGGCGTGGTCTCGGGCATCAACAAGGGCTACTTCCGCCGCCAGATCGCGGAGGCGAGCTACCGCTTCGGCCAGGAGATGGAGGCGGGCGACCGCATCGTCGTCGGCATGAACGCCTACACCGAGGGCAACGACGAGAAGCAGGTCGACATCCTCGAGATCCCGCACACGGTCGAGACCGAGCAGAACGCGCGCCTCGCGAAGATGCGCGCCGGGCGCTCGGCGCTCGATGTGAAGAACTCGCTCGACGCGATCCGCACCGCGGCGCGCAAGGGCGAGAATGTGATGCCCGCGCTCGTCGCCGCAAGCCTCGCGCGCTGCACGCTCGGCGAGCAGGTACAGGCGATGGCCGATGTGTACGGCCGCTATTCCGGCGGACCGGAGTGGTGACGATCGCCGCGTGAAGGCGATCTGGGCGAATGGCGAATGGGAAGGAGAAGACGATGCCGCAGTTGCCGAGTGGTCGGCTGATGGCGATCAGCCAGGGGCACATCCTCGAGCCGGGAACACGCTGGTTTCCCTGTCCAGAGGGGCATTTCTGGTTCCAGACGCCTGATCTCGCGATCAACGCGCCGCCGTATCAGCGGGACCAGGAGATCCTCTGCGACTTCGTCCACGCGCCCGTGCCGCAGTCGGTCGAGGAGATGGCGCGCTATGTCGACATCGTCGAGCTCTTCCCCGAAGATCAGGGGCAGCTCACCGGAATCAGGCTCGACTGCACCGAGCGGCCTTCGGACTGGAGCGAGGAGGACTGGCGCGCCTTCGAGGAGTGGAAGCGGAACGAGCACGCCACCATCCGCGCATTTCTTGAGAGGACGCTCGCGCGTTGCCGCGCGCAGGCCGAAGCGAACAAGTCGAACAGCGAGGGCGTCGTGTTCGAGGCAGGCCCAAGCCCCTCCGATGCGCGCGTGCATGCGGCGCGTGGCCGCGCGGTCGTGTTCGGAAGGGAACTCGTGCGGATCGAGGCGGAGATCGGCGCCGGCTTCCGACCCAATGAAGAAGAGAAGGCGGCGCGCATCTTCACGCGGCTCTGCGAGATCGAGCGGTCGCTCGACGGGCTGCTTGACGATCCCGCGACATGCTGCGCGGAAGGATGGCACGCCTTCGGCCAAGTCTCGCGGCTCCTCAAGAAGCCGGACGCGGCCGAGCGCGCGTTCCTCGAGGCCGTGCGGCTGGCGCCGTTCTCGAAGGTGTCGTGGCTCGAGCTCACCCGTATCCGCGGCGAGCGCGGCGACTTCGCGGGCTCGGAAGTCGCAGCCCGCCGCGCCGTCGAGCTCGACGGAAAGTCCGCGCCCGCGTGGGCGAACCTCGCGATGGCGCTCCTGATGCTCGGCCGCCGCGACGAGGCGCGTGAAGCCGCCACCCGCGCGCTGGCGCTCGATCAAGCCGACCCCGTTGCGCGCCATGTGCTCGGCCTGCTCGAGCGCGGCATCGGGCCTGCGTGACGCTCGGATTCTCGGGAAATCCGCAAAATCTCCGTCACGATCGCGCGTTCGACGGGAACACCTCTTCGCAGGCTGTTCCCGCATGGACCAACGCACCCGACAGGCCTTCACCCTCTGGACGCAGGCGCAGCCCGCCGTGTCGGCGTTCGTGCATGCGCTCGTCGGCGACCGCGCCGCGCGCGACGAGGTCCTCCAGGAGGTCGCCCTCGCGATCCTCGAGAGCTTCGACCGCTACGACGCGTCGCGGCCGTTCCTGCCCTGGGCGCTCGCGATCGCCCGCAACGAGGTCGCGAACGCACACCACCGCGGCCGCCGCTTCCCGGCGCTCCTCTCCGAAGCCGCCGAAAGCGCGCTCGCAGACGCCGTCGCCTCGGTGAGCGACGACGAGCGCGCGCGCCTCGCGCACCTTGCCGACTGCCTCGCGCGGCTCGAAGGTCGCCCGCGCGAGATCTGCGACCTGCGCTACCGCACGGGCCTGTCGCCCGCGCGCATCGCGGGCGCGCTCGGGATGCAGCCGAACACGGTCTCGAAGGCGCTCGAGCGCGTGCGCACGGAACTGCGCGAGTGCATCGAGCGACGCATCGCGGCGGAGGGTACGCGATGAGCGGACACGCGCCGATCGACGACCGCGAGTGGTCGCGCCTCGCGCAGGCCGCGCTCGACGGCGAGCTTTCGCCCGACGACGCCGCGCGCTTCTCCGCGGAGATCGCGTCGAACGCCGCGCGCGCCGCGGACTTCGCGCGTCTTGCCATGCTGCATGACGCGCTCGAGCGCGAGATGAACGCGGCGGTCGCAGGTCGAACGCTTGCACGCCGTACGCGCGTGTTCGCGCGCATCCGCCGAATCGCGGCCGTCGCCGCTGCAATCGCACTTGCGACCGGATTGGCGTGGATCGCGTTCCGCACGACGCCCGAGGCGTCCGCGGCCGAGGTCGTCGCGCGCCTCGTCGCGGCCGCACGCTCGGGCGACCGCACCTACTTCGTGCGCGCCGTCGACGACGCTCGCAAGCCCGCGCGCGCCGCCGAGAAGCCGCGCGGCGCGCGTCCCCAGCTCAAGCCAACGCCATCGATCGACGGCGCGATCCTCTATGTGCGCGAGCCGAACCTCTATGTGCTCGCGCGCGTCGACGAGGCCGGCACCGAGACGATCACGGGCTCCGACGGCTCTCGCGCATGGATCGTGCCCGCGAAGGGCCCCGTGCGCGTGTCGAACGATCCGAAGCGCTTCAGCGGCGCGCTGCCCGGCAGCCAGCAGGGGATCGTCTTCGTTGATCCGCATGTGGATCTTGCCGAGCTTGCGCAGTCGTACGACCTGAAGCTCGTGCCGGCGACCAGGCCCGACGCGCTGGCGCGCATCGAAGGCACGCGTCGAAGCGACGCGCGCGGCGGACCGAAGC
>JBKCZS010000087.1:0-5679 GCA_046337925.1 bacterium
CGCTCGGCCGGCTTCTCGCGGTCGGGGAAGTCGACCTTCGCCGGACTCGGCAGGAACCGTCGACGCGCTTCCTCGACCTGGATCGCCCGCTGCGGCGACATGGCGTTCGCCACGGCGCCCTGCGCGTCGCCCTTCTCGTCGAGGTCCTCGGTCGAGCCAAGGCGCATCTTGATCTTGAGTTCCTCGACGCGCTCGAGGCCGTCGTCGCCCACGAGCACCTTGCCGCCGGCGTCGCGCATCGTGCGGCGCACGACGAGCTGCACCTCGAGCCCCGGCGGCATCGACTGCACCGCGCGGATCAGGTCGGACCGGTCGAGGAGGGGCTGACCGTCGACTTCACGGATCAGGTCGCCGACCTTGAGCACGCGTTCGGCAGGCATGCCTGGCACGAGGCCCGTGATGCGCACGCCGGTCTCGCGCATCAGCGGACCTTCCATGCGGACGCCCAGCGCGCCGCGCGGCGCGAGCATGATGCGCTGCTCGAGGATCGACACGACGCCGTGCCGGGCTTCGTTCGAGAGATCGGTGCGGAGGAGGAGCGCCATCAGCTCGTTCGGCGTCGGCTTGCGCGCGATGAGCTGCTCGCGCGCGGCGGCGCGCTCGATGTACGCGTCGGAGTCGAACTGCCGCGCGATGCGCAGGAGTTCGGACGGCACCTCGACGCGCGCGAGTTCGGAGTCGGTCGGAAGCGCGGGCGCGTCGTTCGTGAACTGCCGCACGCGTCCGGTCGCGTCGATCATCACCGCGGCGTTCGAATTGGCGAGCCCCTTCGCGCGGACCTGCGGCTTCGCGGGGGCGACGGGCGCGTTCTGCGCAAGGACCAGGAATGCGAGCACAAGCGCGGAGTGCATGGAAAGAGAGTAGCACGGCTTTCGCGCGGGGCGTCGGGGGTTCCGAGGATTCGGGCAAGCCCGAGAAGAGTTCCCGTGCCCGGGCGCCTCGCGCGGCCGCAACCGGCGGGTTTACGAGGCTTCCTGCTCGATCAGGGACGACACGGCGCGCGTCCGCTGGGCGATCCAGTCGACGAGATTGGCCGTCGCGCGCAGGAACGGCGCCGGCGCGATGCCAGCGAAGTCGCCGTCTCGCGCGATCGGCGAGGCGGCCTCGGCGATGATCGCCGACATCATCAGCCACGGGACGAGCGGCGCGATCTCGCGGAGCTTGATCGCCGGCGCGGCGGCGTAGCCCGCGATGAACGCGCGCAGGTTCTCCGGATCGAGGCCGACGGGCCAGTCGAGCGGGTTGTCGCCGACGCGGTGCTTCACCGAGAACTGCAGGCATGCGTTCGCGATCTCGGCCGCGACCGACTCGTGGCGCGCGCTGTCGAAGTCGATGACGGCGCCAAGCGTGTCGCCGAACCACAGCGTGTTGCCGGGGTGGAAGTCGCCGTGGCAGATCGCGGTCCGCTGGAGAGGAAGCCCCTTCGAGTTCAGCTTGGATTCGACGCGCTGGAGGTGCGACAGCAGCTGCTCGACCGATGTCTCGAGCATCTCGAGACCCGCCGCGTCGACGCGCCCGCGCGCCCGTTCCTTCGCCTGCTCCATCATCGCGCGCACGGGGTCCGGCTCGCTGAAGCCGCCGAGCGGAAGCTCCTCGAGCAGCTCGATGTCGGTGAACGCGCCGTGCATGCGCGCGAGCGCGATGCCCGCGGCGCGCGCCTGCTCGGGGTGGCGCGCGTACCGCGTGCCGGGGATCCACTGGTAGAGCTCGTAGAGCCGTCCGCCGAACTCGAGGAGCGATCCACCGCTCTTCAGCGCGATCAGGCCCGCGACGGGGACGCCGCTCTTCGAGGCGATCTGCTGCAGCTTGTGGCTCGCGCCCGCGCGCGCGCGGTCGGAGTCGAAGAGCCGGCCCTCCGCGCGGCGCTTGAGCAGGAACTCGCCGCGTTCGGCGACGAGCTTCAGCTTCGCGGCGCGGCGCGAACCGCGGCGGTACTCGCGGATCTCGCGGATCACGCCGATGTCGTAGTGGGACAGGACCTGCGCGATCTCGCGGGCGCTGAACTTCTCGCGGGCGGATGCGCGGGTGACCGCCTCGGGCGGTGCCGAGTCGCGCGGGGCGTGGAAGTGGTCCTTTGGTTCAGACTCCACCGTGCACTCCAAGGGCGTCCCATGCGGTCGCGCGGCGAAATGCCGGCGCAGGCATCACTCCGCGTTCGCCGCCTGCTCCTTGATACGGTCGATCGCGGTCTTCATCTCGACGACCTTGCGCGCAATCTCGACATCCTGCGACTTGCTTGCGATGGTGTTCGCCTCGCGGAGCATCTCCTGCGAGAGGAAGTCGAGGGTGCGGCCCGCGGGCTCGGGGTGTGCCGGCGCGATCACCTGCTCGTACTGCGAGAGGTGGCCCGAGAGGCGCGCGACCTCCTCCGCCACATCGGAGCGCTCGGCGAAGACGGCGACCTCGCGCAGGAGATCGGTCTCGGCCGCCACGGCGCCGACTTCCGAAAGCAGTGAATTCATGCGGGTTCGGAGGCGTTCCTGGTAGGCGTTCGTGGCCAGCGGCGCACGGGTTCCGACGACCGCGAGCGCGTCTCGGATCGCGTTGCCGAAGCGCGCGAGCTCGCGGGCGATGCCCTCGCCCTCGCGGGCGCGCATCTCGAGGACGCGCGTACAGGCCTCGTCGACGAGGCGAAGCAGCACGGGGCGCGCGAACTCGACGATCTTGTCGACGCCGTCGGTGCGAAGGACGCCGGGAACCGCGAGCAGCGCGCCGAGGTCGACGGTCGCGCGGTCGCGGAGTTCGGTGGGGAGCGCGGCGAGGAGCGCCGTGAGCGCGGTGCGCGCGGCGTCTGGGTTCACCTCGGCTGCGGCGACGGCGCCGCCCGGCACGAAGCGGACGAGCACCATGACGCTGCCGCGCGCGAGGCGCTTGGCGACGGCGGATTCGATCTCGGTCTCGAGCGTCGAGAGCTCCTCGGGGACGCGGACCGTCGCCTTGAAGAAGCGGTTGTTGACGCTCTTGATCTCGACGGCGAAACGGCAACCTTCCGCTTCTGCGGATGCTGCACCGAAGCCGGTCATCGAGCGAATCATGGGGTCTGTCCGCAGAGATCAGCCGCCGCTCGACGGAGCTGCGGGCGCGGGTTCAGTCGGCTGCGCAGGGGCCGGCGCGTTCGGATTCGTCGCGCTCGGGATGCCCGGGGGCAGCGGGGTCACGCCCGGCGGGAGGTCCTGGGTGCCGGTCGGCGCGGGCTCGGTCGAGCCGGCGGGCGCCGGGGTCGTTGCCGGCTCGGCGGGAGCCTGGGTTGCGCCATCGGCGGGAGGCGTCGTCGCGTCGGCGGGAGCCGTGGTCGCGTCGGCGGGAGCTTCCGTCGACGCGGGCGTGACGGCCGGCGCGTTGCGCATCACATTGCCTGTGATGTTGAGGCCGATGGCGAGCAGCAGGTAGATCGCAAAGGCGCTGATCGTCGCCACGGTGAGCGCGTCGCCCGTGCGTCCACCGAACGCGGTGTCGGTGACGCCACCGCCGCCGAACGCGCCGGTGAGGCCGCCGCCTTGCGGGCGCTGCACCAGGATGATGAGCACGAGCGCAACGGAGACGACGATGAAGAGGACGGTCAGGATCGCGAAGAAGATCTGCATGGCTGAAACCGATCTGTCGGTCGGACGGACACTTGCGTTCACTGCCGAAAGCAGGTGAACGCGCTCAGGCTCGACGCGCGGAGGCGGCCGCGATGATGGTTCCGAAGTCGGACGCGTTGAGCGACGCGCCGCCGACGAGCCCACCGTCGATCTCTTCGCGAGCAAAGAGATCGGCCGCGTTCTTCGCGTTCACCGAGCCGCCGTAGATGACACGGACCCGCTCGGAGAATCGACCACTATACATGGATGCCAGCGTCTTCCGCACGGTTCGGTGCGCTTCGGCGGCGTCATCGGGGGTCGCGGTGCGGCCGGTGCCGATGGCCCAGACGGGTTCGTAGGCGACGACGAGGGTGGCGAGCGCGTCCTCGGAATGTCCCGCGAGCGAGCCGCGGAGCTGGGTTTCGATGACGGCGTGGGCGCGGCCGGCCTCGCGTTCGGCGAGGGTTTCGCCGACGCACAGGACGGGGATGAGACTGGCTTCGAGCGCGCGGGCGACCTTCTTGGTCAGGAGTTCGTCGGTCTCGCCGAGGCCGTGACGGCGCTCTGAGTGACCGATAAGTGTTGCGCAGCAGCCGATGTCGCGGAGCATCGCGGCGCTGACTTGACCGGTGAACGCGCCTTGCGTTTCGGCGGAGCAGTCCTGCGCGCCGACGCGCATGTCGGCGGCGTACGCGTCGAGCGCGTCGTCGAGGTAGACAAACGGCGGGAACACGACGCATTCGACACCGCGGGCGGCGGCGGCGTCGGCGGTGGCGCGCGCAAGCTCGGCCGCGTCGGCGCGGGTGAGATTCATCTTCCAGTTGCCGCCGACGAAGGGGGTTCGGGAGACGCGGATGGCCATGCGCGCAGCCTAGCCAGAATCGGTGCACGGCACGTGCCGTGCAGTGTCAGGCACTGACTGGCACGTGCCTGGCACCCTGCGGGACAGACGAGGCCGGTCAAGGGAGCGCGGGAGACGCCAGAGCGAGCCGCCGCAGCGGCGAGCGCTCAAACAGGTGCACGGCACGTGCCGTGCAGTGCCAGGTACTGCACGGCACGTGCCGTGCACCTGTCTGGGGACCTGCCGGTGCGACGCCGCCCCGCCCTCCCCGCTCCCGTTTCCATCTATCCTTCCCCTCCACTTATGTCGCGCCCCACCACCGCCGCCGAGATCCGCAAGGCCTTCATCGACTTCTTCGTCGAGAAGGCGGGCCACACCTTCGCCCCGTCGAGCCCCGTCGTCCCCCACGACGACCCGACCCTGCTGTTCACCAACGCGGGCATGAACCAGTTCAAGGATGTCTTCCTCGGACGCGGCAAGCGCCCCTACACCCGCGCCGTCAACACCCAGAAGTGCATTCGCGCCGGCGGCAAGCACAACGACCTCGAGGATGTGGGCAAGGACACCTATCACCACACCTTCTTCGAGATGCTCGGAAATTTTAGCTTTGGTGATTATTTCAAGAACGAAGCGATCGCTTGGGCATGGGAGTTCCTGACTGACAAAAAATGGCTCGGTATTCCCGCAGAACGTCTCACGATCACCGTCTACAAGGATGACGATGAGGCAGCCTCGATTTGGAATGAAAAGATCGGGGTCCCCATGACCCGGATTACGCGGATGGATGAGGCAGATAACTTTTGGCCTGCGAGCGCGCCGAGCCAAGGCCCCGATGGTGTTTGCGGTCCATGCTCTGAAATCTATTACACCCTCGACAACGGTAAGAATGTCGAGATCTGGAATTTGGTTTTCACGCAATTCAATCGCGTCGGCGATCCGCCCGATAACCTGCGGCCTCTGCCGAGCAAGAACATCGATACGGGGATGGGGTTGGAGCGCACTGCAAGCGTCCTCCAAGGCGTACCGACCAACTTCCATATCGACATCCTGTTCCCGATCGTACAAGCTGCTGCGGAGGTTTGCAGCACGAAATATGACTATGAAAGCGACGATGGTCGACGTCTGCGACGCATCACCGATCACGTTCGCGCCTGTACTTTTGCAATTCATGAGAACGTATACCCAGGGCCGAAGAAAGCCCGTTACGTGATCAAACGATTGTTGCGCCGAGCAGTGCTCGATGGCCACCAACTAGGTATGCGAGAACCGTTCCTC
>JBKCZS010000088.1:0-17721 GCA_046337925.1 bacterium
CCGCCGGTACGAGCCGGATCAGGTTCAACGGGTGCTTCTCAGCGTCCTGTGGGTGTCGGACGCGCCCCGAGCGAGCCGTCAGTGTAGCCGAAGCGTCAGCCCTTCCACTGCTCGCGGGCCATGACGATCAGGTCGATTGGACCGAGAGACTTGCCCATCTGCCGGAGCATGTTGGAGATCTGCGCGGCGTGGTAGTGCTGGTGCGTGCAGACATGCAGGTAGATTCCGTGCCCATCTGTGATGTACGACTTCCCGTCGCGCACGCGACCGAAGGGCCTCGCGAGGAAGGCCCCGTCGTCGGCGCGCGCGAGGAGCTTCGCCCAGCGCGCGTCGAGCGGCTGCCAGGCTTCCTCGAGCGCCGCGACCGACGCGAAGGTGTCGGCCGATGGGATCACCGTCGCGGGGTCTACCTCCTCGAGCACGTTCGCCCAGACGAGTTCGGCGCCCCACAGGTGGACGATGGTGCCGAAGAGCGAGCCGACGCCCATCTCGAAGGGGCGGCGCAGTTCGGTGTCGGTGCAGGTGCGGGCGACGGCGAGGATCTTGTTGCGGGTCCAGATGCGGTGGTCGTGGAGGCGGCGGATGGTGTCGGCGGTAGTCATGCGTCCACGATAGGACCGGTGCACGGCACCGACTGTGGCTGTCAGGGGGGGGTAGAGCCCCTTCCACGCCAGAGCGGGCCGCCGCAGCGGCGAGCGCTCAGACCCGGTGCACGGCACGTGCCGTGCAGTACCTGGCACTGCACGGCACGTGCCAGGCACCGATTGTGGCTGTCAGGGGGGTGGTAAGGCCCCTTCCACGCCAGAGCGGGCCGCAGCAGCGGCGAGCGCTCAGCCCTGGTGCACGGCACGTGCCGTGCAGTGCCTGGCACTGAACGGCACGTGCCGTGCACCAGTCGGGAGATACGGGAGTCGTCAGGGGCGGCTGGCCAGGACTGTCGCCCGCGCCACGATTGACGCCGCTGCGCACGCCACATGTCGCTCGCCGCGCGAGCACTCGTCCACGATCACCCCCGCGTGTGAGCCCGCGAGAATCGCCGCCACCGGCCGGTTCGGTGCGAACCGGTCGACCCGCGCGACTCCGAACGCCCGCACCTCGTGCAACCTCGCCAGCGCCCTTGCGTGCATCGCCGCGAGCAGCCGCGTCTCGTTCCCGCCGTGCGCCTTGAGCGCCTCGCTGCGGTCGTCACGCTCCACCACTTCCACCGCGTGCGCGCAGTGCGCCGCGATCCACCGCGCGATCGACGCGATCTCCGCCTGCGTGCACATCTTCGAGTCGCGCACGCCGCGCGCCAGCAACTCGTGCTCGCCCACCACCGGCACAGCCACCGCCGCGACGACCAGCGCGCGTTCACGCTCGCCCTTCCCAGATTCGTCGCTGCCAGCGATCACCCCCACGCGCTCCGGCGCATCGCCGCCGTCCGGAATCGCGCGATCCGACGGAAACGCCACGCGATGCCGCGCGTCGAAATCGTCCGCCAGCCGCTCGTCCTCCGCCTCGACAAGCACCAAACCCGCCGCCCCGCGCACGCGCACCCCGTCGTCATGGTGGTACTCCCACTCGCCAAGCGCATCGGGCGGCGACACCGCGTGGAAGTCGTGGCGCTCGAGCAACTCGCGCAGCGGCGCAAGCCGCGTCGACGCGCGTCGGTAGACGAGAATCACCGGTGAACGCTCGGTCGCCACGCGGGTAGGCTACCCGCATGACCTTGACGGCAACACCCACCTACGCCACGGATCTCGCCGCGATCCGCGCGGCCCAGCGCCGAATCGACCCATTCATCCGCCGCACGCCCGTACTCACCAGCGCCACGCTCGACGCGATGTCGGGCCGCCGGCTGTGGTTCAAGTGCGAGCTCTTCCAGCGCACGGGCTCATTCAAGTTCCGCGGCGCGACCAACGCGGTCCGTATGCTCGACGAATCAGCCGCAGCGGCCGGTGTCGTCACGCACTCGTCGGGAAACCATGCGCAGGCCCTCGCGCTTGCCGCGAAGATGCGCGGCATCCCCGCGCATGTCGTCATGCCGTCGATCTCCGCCGAGATCAAGAAGGCGGCCGTGCGCGGCTACGGCGCCAGCATCGTCGAATGCGATCCGACGATTGCCGCACGCGAAGCCACGGCCGCACGCGTCCTCGCCGAGACCGGCGGCACGATGATCCCGCCCTACAACCATCCCGATGTCATCGCGGGCCAAGGCACGGTCGCGCTCGAACTTCTCGACGAATGCCCGCAGCTCGATGCGATCGTGGTCCCGCTCGGTGGCGGCGGAATGATCTCGGGCATCGCGATCGCCGCGAAGACGCTGAAGCCATCGATCCGAATCATCGGCGCCGAGCCCGAACTCGCAGGCGACGCGGCAGCCTCGAAGCGCACGGGCTCGATCCAGCCGCAGATGCCGCCCGTCACCATCGCCGACGGCCTGCGCGGGACGCTCGGCCCGCTCACCTTCCCGGTCGTCCGCGACCTCGTCGACGAGATCATGCTCGTCTCCGAAGCCGACATCGCCGCGCACATGCGCCTCGTCTGGGAGCGCATGAAGCTCACCATCGAGCCGAGCGCCGCCGTCGGCGTCGCGGTCGCCTGCAGCGACTGGATGCGCAAGCAGAAGGACCACGCCGATGTGGGCGTGGTCCTCTGTGGTGGCAATGTCGATCTGTCGGCCCTGCCGTTCGCCTGACGCGCGTCACGCGTCGGCCGGCTTCTGGCCGCGCGCCGCGCGCTCGCGCTCGAGCTCGCGCCGCAGTTCCTCCATGCGCTCCTCCATCCGGCGAAGACGCTCGTCGCCCGCGTCGCCGCGCTTCGGCGCGGGCTTCTCAGCCGCGGCGCCCGCCTCGGGACGAACCTCGATCACGCCGTTCTCGTCGACGCCCGCATCGCGCAGCATGCGCTCGACCATCTCCTGGATGGCCTCCTCCATGCCTTCGATCTCGCGAGGGTCGATGCGGTCGAAGCGCGGCATCGGCAGCCCGCGCACCGATGGCACGCGGATCTCCTGGCGCTTCCCATCGGGACCGATGACGAAGATCCTGTCTTCGTCGATCTCGAACCCGCCGAGATTCATGTCGGCGAACGCATCGATCGCATCGTCGCCTCCCTGCTCCGGGAACGCGGCGCCACGCTCAAGCTTGCTCGCGTCGAACGCAGTGGTCTCGATCTCGATCTCCTTCGTCTCGGCACCGCGGCGCACCGACAGCTTCATCTTGGTTCCGGGCTCCGCACGGGCGATGGCGAGGCGCAGCGCTTCCCGGCCTGCGCCCTCCTGACCGTCGACGCCGACGATCACATCGAACTTCTCGAGCCCTGCCTTCTTCGCCGGCAGCTCGTCGACGATGCTCGTGATCATCGTCGACTTCGACGGATCGACCTTGAGGTGATGCGCGACCGCCTCGTCGACTTCGCCGAATCCGGCGCCGATCATCGACTTCGCGGAAGCCGTCGCCGCCTGCTTCGGCGCCTTCGGAGGCTTCGGAGCCCTCGGCGGCTTCGGTGCACGCGGCGCCTCCTGCGCATCGAAGGTCTGCACCTGCACGCCGCCGGGATTCGCAGGACGCTCGCGCGTCGCGGCCGCTCCCGCCGCACCCGCCGCACCGGCCATGACGCTCGTGCGCACGGCGAAGCGATGGATGACCTCGCCGTCCTCGTCAAGCACCTCGACGCCCGTGTCGGTCACGCGGGCGCGATCGGTCGGCACATCCTCGCCGTTGATCTTGAGCGAACGGACCGCGCCGTCCTCGACGCGCACCTCGTACGCCGTGCCGTCGGCGTTGCGCGAGGCGAGCGACATCGTGCTGCGCGTCTGCGCGGCGCCTTCCTGCGGAATCGCGAGCGCGGGCGTGACGGCGAGAAGACTTGTGAGAGCGACGGCGGTGAGAAGGTTCTGGCGAAGCATGATGGCCCCAAATCCTAAAGTGCGAAGTCTTGAGTGCGAAGTCCTGAATGCAGCGCGTTGCGTATGCGTGTTTCCTCAGCGCGAAGCGTGTGTGTCCGTCGGATGCGTCAGCGGATCTCTTCCGTCCGAGGGCGGATCACGACCGGTGCGAGCACGCCGGATTCATCGACGGGCACGAGCCGGAACATCTCAGGCACCCGGCGGCGCTCGACGACCTGGCGCACGACGATGATCTCAAACCCCTCGTCTCCGCCGAGCTCGCGCGAACCGATGATCGCCGGCGGCGCGACATTGCCGTAGATCACGCCGTCCGCGCGTGCCTTGTCGACATAGGCGTCGAACGCGTCGTCCGAGGTCGCGAAGCCGGAGAAGCCCGCGACACTCTCGCGCGCGGGACCCGCCGAGCGCGGCAGCACGCCTTGACTGATCCAGGCGAGCGCGATCACCGCCGCCACGGCCCATCCGGCGCTCAGCCGCCATGCGCCTCCGCGATCGCGCTCCGCAGGCGGAAGCTCGGCGCGGTCCGCGACCGACTCGAGTTCGCGCGCCGCGCGCGCAAGCCGCAGTTCGTCGGCCTGCCACATCGCGAGCTCCTCGAGCAGCGCCGGCTCGCCGGCCGCGCGCGCTCGAACCGACGCAAGCGCCTCGCGGTCGCCCGACACCGCGCGCGACAGCAGTATGTCGACATCCTCGCCGCCGTGTGCGTCCCGTGCGTGTCCGTCGGAATCTCCACCGTGCATGTGTTCATCTCCGTACTTCATGGCAGCCTCGTCGTTCGTCCGGTCTTCCCCACGCCTTCGGACGCGGCCCCCGCGTCCGACTCAAGCTCCTGCAGGATCTGCCGCAGCATCCGACGCCCGCGCGCGAGGCGCGTCTCGATCGTCGTCTCAGGCACATCGAGAAGTTCAGCGATCTGGCGCTGCGACAACCCCTGTGTCGCCTGCAGCAGCAACGGCTCGGCGTACTGCGCGGGCAGACGCGCGAGCAGCCCGAGCGTCTCGCGCGCCTCGCGCTCGACGCCATCGCGCCCGGACGCCGCGCCGCGCAGGGTCGCGAACCCGCGCATCGCGCGCGACTCGACCGCATGGCTGCGCGCCGCCATGCGCGCCGTGTTGACGGCGACCACGCGCAGCCAGCCACGCAGGCTCACCGCATCGCGGATGTGATGGCACTTCGCCACCAGCGTGGCGGCCACTTCCTGAAGCAGGTCGTCGATGTCCGCGCCGCGCGGCGCGTGCGCGGCCAGCACCGCGGCGATCCAGCGCCGGTTCGCGTGCCAGACCTCGGTGATCGCCTGCCGATCGCCGCCAGCCGCGCGCGCGAAGAGCCTGGCCTCGCGCAGGTCGTGCACGGCCCCGTGCTCGCCCCCGTGCTCGTCCCCGTGCTCGTCCCCGTGCTCGCCCCCGTGCTCGCCCCCGCGCGCACGCGAACCGCCACCATCACCGACGAAGTCGGTGTGGGCATCGGAGATCCGTCCGACCGGCTCTCCGTCCGAGGAATGTGTGCTGCGATCGCTCATGCCGGGGCGGATCCAGACCTTCGCAGTTCCAACTTGGCAGTCCCAACTTGGCAGTCCCTAACCGAGGGGCGACCCGAGGGATGCGCGGCCGCTTCCGATCCGTCACAGCCGACTGCAGAATCGCGGACCCGAACCCTATACGGAGCCGCGGCCCCGCGTACGGCTACCAAGTACCGAGAAGCAGCGCGAGATCCTGCGCCCCGACCTCGCCGTCGCCGTTCAGGTCGGCATCGGGCTGGAGCGGGTCGAACGCGACCCCTAGGTCGATCGGCCCCCACGCGTTCAGCAGGAAGCCGAGGTCCGCAGCCCCCACCGATCCATCGCCATCGATGTCGCCGAGCGGAAGGCAATCGACGCGCGCGACCCAGCGCGTGCCCGTCAGTTGCACCGGCGGCGGATCGTCGGGATCGGGCGGGTTGTCCGGATCGATCTGGTCGCACTCGAGCGCGCGTCGCCACGCTCGGTCGCTGTCGCCCACGCCCAGGATCAGCGTCACCGCTCCCGGCGGCGCGATGAAGTTCACGGTGCGCTTCCCATCGCAGAGGCCGAGCGACGCGAGCCAGCGCACCTCGTTCGGTCCATCCTCGCCGCCGAGCAGCAGCTGGAGCTCGATCGGGAACTCGGCCTCGACCTCGAACACGAGCCGGCGGCGATCGACACCGTCGAACGCGAACCATTCGAGGTCGCGCGGACCACCCGAGAAGAGCTTGCCCTGCAGACTCGCGCCGCAGGCGAGGCTCAACCGCGTCGACGCGATTCCCGACGCCCAGCCGTCGTTCAGCCGCTCGTAGCAAGGCTCGTTCTCATCGGGCGCGCTCGATGCGGCGATCTCGCAGACCGACTTGCCGCAGTAGCGCGCCGCCTGCTGCGCGCAGACTTCGTCCCACGACGCGAAGGTGCACCACGGATCGATGGTGACGATCAGGTCGCAGCACT
Organism: bacterium; assembly: GCA_046337925.1. Taxonomy (GTDB): domain Bacteria; phylum Planctomycetota; class Phycisphaerae; order Phycisphaerales; family SM1A02; genus QWPT01. Next base: position 6,345 of record JBKCZS010000088.1, read on the forward strand.
CGAAGTCGCTGCAGCCTGGCGTCGGGTGCGCCGCCTCGCAGTCGCCCGCGGCCGGGCAGTTGATGCCTTCGCACTCCTCGAGCGCGATGTCGACGCATCCCTGGTCCCAGGTGATGTCGCAGCAAAGCGGGTTGATCTTGCACACGATCTCGCAGCACTGCGGCATCTCGCAGCCGGGAGTTTCGTGCACCTCGCGGCAGTCGCCGGGCGCCGGGCACTGGGCGGCCGCCGCGGCCGATGCACAGAGCATGGCGAAGCACGGCAGGAGCGCGGGGCGGTTCATCGCTTCGCCTCCTTCGCGGGCTCGATGGCGCGCGTCGGCTGCGGAGGCGCAGCCGGCCGCGGGGCAGGCGCGCGGCGCAGGCTGTTCAACCACACCGCGACATCGGCCGCCGTGTGCACGCCATCCTGGTCGAAGTCGTGCGCGGCGAGCGGCTCGCGCGGCTCGCGCGGCGGCGGCCCCTTCGGCTCGCCGTTCGCCGGGGACGCCTCGCGCGCCGCGAGTCCGCCGCAGCCGGACTGCTGCGGCGTCGTGTTGCGCCGGACGAACACCATGCGGCCCGGTCCGTCGATACCGACGATGTCGAGATCGCAGTCGCCGTCGACATCGACCGCGTCGAGGTGTCGGATCAACTGCCCGAACTGCGGCGCGAGATCGACCTCGAAGTCGAACGCCGCCGAGTTGATGCGCCGAAGCACCGAAAGCCCGCCGGGCAGCGCCTGGCCGGTCACCGCATCGAGGTCGCCGTCGGCATCGAAGTCGGCGCACACGATCGAGAACGCGTAGCCGAGGTCGGCGCCGGTACCCACCGCGCGCTCCGCGAATCCACCGGACCCGTCGTTAAGGAACCCGATCACCTTCTGCGGGCCACCGATGAGGAGACCGGGCAGCGCGGCGTCGAGATCGCCGTCGCCGTCGAGATCGACCACCTGCAGGCTCGCGATGCCCGGCCGCTCGGTGCCGATCATCGGCGCACGCGTCTCCACGGCGCGTACGAAGCGCCCGCCCTCGTTCCGCAGCATCGCCAGCCGCCCGCCGCCGAGTTCGTTCACCAGGAGATCGGGATCCTTGTCGCCATCGACATCGGCTGCGAGCACGACCCGCGGGAACGACAATCCGCCGAGGAAAGTGCCGAGCCGCACGCGGCCCGTGCGCTCGAACGAGGGCGCGCCCGCGACGACGCCGTTGTTCGTGAAGATGTCGACGCAGAGCCCCGCGTACTGCGCCACGGCGATGTCGGTGTCGCCGTCTCCGTCGAAGTCGCCGACGGCCACGCCCTGCGAATCGCGGCCGATGCCGAGCTCGACGCCGGCAAGCACCTCGGCGGGCGCGAACAGCTGGTCGCCGATCCCGCGGTGATAGACAAGCCGCGGTGCATCGCCGCGCCACGCGGTCACGAGGTCGTCGGTGCCGTCGCCGTTCAGGTCGCCGAACTCGAGCCAATCGGTGAACCCGTCGGTGTCGAGCGTCTGGAGCAGCGTGAAGGTCCCGCCAGCGCCGCCCTTCAGCGTGTAGAGCTTGTTGTCCGGATCACGGCCCGCGACCGCGAGTTCGACGAACCCGTCGCCGTCGAGGTCGCGCGCGCGGAACATCGTCGGGAAGAACTCGCCCGGCATCACGAAGGTCACGAGGCCGCTGAAGGTGAGCGGCGTCTCGTCGGCCGATGCGCGGGCGTCGCACAGCAAGACCGCAGCGCACGCGGCCAGCGCGGCGCACGGAGTTCCAGCGAATCTGGTCGGCAGGAGAAGCATGTGGCTGTTGCCGACGATAGGCGACGACCTGCGCCGCCGACGACCCGCAATCAACCCCAGTTCGAGAGCAGGATCGTGAGATCCGCGCCACCTATCATGCCGTCGCCGTCGATGTCGCCATCGCCCGAGGCGCCCCAGTTCGACAGCAGGATCGTGAGATCGCCGCCGCCGACCGAGCCGTCGCCATCGAGGTCGCCGGGGATCGTCTGCTCGATGCCGGAACCGACGATCGTGGCCGTGAGGTTCGTCGCCGTCGACACTTCGGTCACGGTGCCGCTGATGAGCAGGTTCGCGGTGCCGCCCGTGGGGAACACGGTCGGCAGCGCGAGCGGCTGGTCAGCGAACGCTCCATCGGTCACCGGCTGGGTCTGCGAATCGCTGCCCGAGATCGAGAAGCTGAACGCGATGCCTTCGGCGGTGAACTGCAGCGTGCCCGTGATCGGGAGGACGCCCGGGATGATCGACTTCTCCGCAACGGGAGCGCCGAGCACCTCCGCCGAAAGGACGAGATCGACCGGCACCGCCGCGACGAACGAGTAGCCGCCCGCCTTGAGCGGCGTCAGCACGCCGATCGTCGCCTTGCTGCTCTGGAACGCCTGCAGCTCGGAGATCGTGGCGTCGCCGATCGGCACGGGGATCGTCACGCCGCCCGGGAAGAGCGAGTTGGGCGAGAAGGTTCGGAAGGTCGTGTAGTTGATGTTCACGGTGGCGGGCAGCGTCGCGATGCTCGCGCCGAGGAGGTCGACCGAGAGTCCGGTGAACGAGATCTGCAGGCCTTCCTCGTCGATGTCCGCCACGAAGCTGCCGAGCGGGTTCGCGTTCAGCTCTCCGTCGAGGACGAACGACGCCGTGTACGGGATCGGGATGTTGCCGCTGCCGCCGAAGAGACCGGGGCGCGTCTGCGTGCCCGTCGGGTTGTTCACCGCGTCGTAGTTGCCGATCAGCGTGCCCGCGAACGGCGCCGTGATGGTGGTCGTCTGGACGACCGTGCTGCCCTTCGAGTCGACGGCGCAGTTGAACGACTGCGCGGAAGCAACCGCACAAACGAGGAGCGAGGTGGTCGCTGCGAAGGTCGATGCGAAAGACGACGCGCGGCCAGACATGCTGTTCTTCATCTTGGTCCTCTCTTGAAGTCGGTCGATCGGGGCACCGTCGATGTCGACGGTCGAGCCCGTTGCTTCCGTGGGGAAAGGTTACCGCCAAACGGCGCCGATCCAAAGCCGACCGCGCGGAATGGGCCCGTAGGAGGCGTTCCTGCACCCGGAACGCAGCCCTGCGCGTGCGCCCACGCGTTACTTCTCGGCGCCCGAGGCGGGCGCTGAAGCAGGGGCCGAGGCTCCCGGCGAGGCCCCCCCGAGCAGTTCATCGACCCGCTCCAGCCGGCGGCGATGGATCTCGCGGTCGGGCTCGAGCGCCGTGAGCGCCTTGATGTGGACCCGCGCGGCGGGCAACTGCCCCGCTTCGACCGCGATGGCGGCCGCGAGCTCCCGCACCGACGCGTCGAAGGGGTTCATGCGCACCGCGCGCTCGGCCGCGGACATCGCGGCGGCGCGGTCGCCGGCGGCCCTGCGGTTCCGCGCGATCGCGAGCGCGTAGATGTTGTCCTTGTCGGCGCGCAGGTCGAGTTCGCGCAGATGCTTCATCGCCGCCTCGTCGCCGCCCGCGGCGAGATCGCCCGCCCCCGTCGCCAGGCTTGCCCACACGCGATGCGGGAACGGATCGACCGGACGCAGCGTGGCGTAGCGCTCGAGCAGCGTGCGCGTCTCGTCGGCCGCGTTTCCCGACTTCCCCTGCGCGCGACGCAGCAGCAGTTCGACGAGATCCGCGTGATCGGGGAAGCGCGCGAGGAACGCGCGCACCGTCGCGTCGTCGAGTTCGACCGGCGGCATCGGCGACGGCGGCCACTGCCTGCCGCGCAGCGCGAACCGCGTCGAACCCGGGCGGCCGATCGCGTCCGCCCACGCCTCCGCGACCGCGGCGAGCCGAGCCGACTGCGCTTCCGCCATCTTCGCTTCCGCGGCCTCGTCGCCCGACACGAGCTCGAGCGCGAGTGCGCGCAGCGACGGCTGCGGGTCAAGCCCCCACGCGCGGACCTCGCCCGCTGCCCACGCGAGGAATCCCGAGCGGGAATCCCCGAAGAAGTCCTCGCGCGACACGCCGAACGCGCGGCGCAGCGCCGTCTCTTCGCTGATGCCCTCGGCATACGAGTTGAGCAGCGAACGGATCGCATCCCACCCGTACCGCTTCTCCATGTACTCGACCATCCAGCGCCCCTGCGCGTAGGCCTGCGCGCGGTCGGTCGGCTGCTCGGGGCGGATGAAGGCCCAGTTGATCGCATCGAGATCGAACAGCCGTCCCTTGCGCCACGCGTCGGCGAGCATCAGGCTGTTCTCGAAGGTCCTCGGCGTGTCCTCGAGCGCGACCGCCACCGCTTCGGTCAGCCAGTGCGGGATGCGGTTCTTCGTCATCGAGAGCGTGACGGTGTGCGTGTACTCGTGGCGCAGCACCGCGAGCGGGTCGAAGAGCCCGAGGTGCTTGTCGCGCGCACCTTCCTTCGGGATCTCGATCGCGATGGTCGGGCCGGTGCAGACCGCGATCGTGTGGATGCGCGGAAGGCCCGTGATGCGCACGCCGAAGCTGCGGTGGTCGGGCATCACATCGATGAGCGTCTTCTGCGACGGCTCGTGGCGCAGGCGGCCGCAGACCTCGTCGTGCATCGGATCGAGGACGCCCGCGAGAAGCTCGGCGACGAGCGCGGCGTCGCCTTCGGGATGGCGGATGACGAAGTGCTTCGTCTCGATGCGGTTCCAGCCCGCGAGCTGCTCGGCGAGCTGCAGCGTGAACAGCGCGCGCTTGTCGTGCGGGTCGAGCGCGACGGCCATGCGCAGGTCCTCGATCGCGCGCGCCTCGCGGCCGTCCTGCATCGAGAGGAGCCCGAGTTCGGTGCGCGGCGCGACCCATGCGGGCTCGCGCGCGGCCGCGAGTTCGAGCGTCGCGCGGGCCTCCTCGTACTGCCGGTCGAAGACCAGCTGGCGCCCCGCGACCAAGAGCGCCTCGGCCGAGCCCGGCGCGCGCGCATCGCTCTCGGCGAGCGTCGCGCGCATCGCGTCGAAGTCGTAGCGCGCAGCCTCGGTGGCCGCCCGCATCGCAAGGCTCTCGCGCGGGCGGTCGTCGCGGGCGAGCACCGGCGCGAGCAGATCGCGCGCGCCCGCCGCGTCGTCCGACATGAGGCGCGCGCGCACATCGAGGAACGCCGCGTACGGATGCATCGGATCGATGCGCCGGAGCGCGGCCGCCGCGCGTGACGCGCCGACGAAGTCGAAGCCGCCGAGCGCGAGCTGGCCGAGCTCGTACCACGCATCGGCCGAGCGTGGCGCAAGTTCGAGCGTCTCCTGCAGCGCCTTCGCCGCCTCGCTGCGCGCGTTGCGCTCGGCGAGCAGCTGCGCCTCGCGCAGCCGGACGCGCGGATCAAGCCGGTCGATGGTGTCGCGGGCCCGGCCGAGCGCGCGCAGGAGCTCGGGATACTCGCCGGCGTTGGTCGCATCGAGCCTGATCGCCAGCGCACGCAGGTCGACCGCCGCGAGCACTCCCTCGACCGTCTTCGACCCGGCCAGCGCGTCGCGCACCTCGTCGGCGTTCACGATCGCAAGCGCCTGGTCGCGCCGACCGAGCCGAGCGAGGCTGTCGGCGCGCAGGGCGAGCAGCGGAAGCTCCGTCGTTCCCTCGGTCGCGCGAAGCACGGCCTCCGCATCGCCCATGCGGGCCAGGGCACGCACCCGCAGCACGGCGGGCACGGCCGCATCGGCGAGCGACGGGTCGAGATAGCGGGCGCGCTCGAGCGCCACGCGGGCGCGGCGCGCGGGCGACGAAAGATCGAGGTCGTCGTAGAGGCCGTGGCGAACGCGGAAGTCGCTCCGTTCGTCGGGCGTCAGGTAGGCGGCTGCGGCGGCCTCGAGCACGGACGGCGAGGGTGCGATCGACTCAGGGATCGCGGAATCCTGCGCCGAGGCGCGTTCGGCAGACAGCACTGCGGCCGCCAACACGAACGGGACGATGGCGCGAATCCTTCGCACGACGAGAGCGTAGCAGCGCAGGCCATCCCGCGCGCGGAATCGCGCGCGTCTGCAGCAATCGCGCGCGGAATCGCGCGTGGTCGGCTACCGTCTTGCCGTCATGCTCGGATTCCCGACTTCAACCGTCCTGTTCTGCGCGCTCGTGCCCCTGCTCTCGGCGCTGCAGTCGACCCCGCCCGCCCCCGCGCCGGCGCCCGCGCCTGCGAACACGCCCGCCACACCCGCACAGCCCGCACCCGCCGAACGGCCCTCGCCGCAGGACGCCATGAAGGCGCGCGTCGACGCGTTCCTCGACGAGATCGAGCGCGCGGGCGCCACCATCTCGACCATGAGCGGCAAGGTCGCGATCGAGACGAACGACCTGTTCAAGGAGACGAGCGAGTTCCGTTCGGGCAGGCTCGTGATCGACGGCGTCGGCGAGAAGCGCCGCATCGCGCTGCTGCTCGACGAATCGATCGTCGACGGGCATGTGTCGAAGTCGGTCGACCACTACATCTTCGGCGACGGCTGGTACTGCCGGCTCGACCACAAGAACAAGTCGTTCACCAAGCGCAGGATCGCCTCCGACGGCAAGGACCCGCTCAACTCGATCGGCGGGCAGGTGCCGATCCCGGTCGGCCAGAGGAAGGCCGATGTGCTCGCGCGCTTCGAGGTCACCGAGATCCAGCCGCCGATCGACATCCCGATCCTCGGCAGCATGCAGAATGTCGCGGGGCTCAGGCTCGTGCCGAAGCCCGGCACCTCGATGGCCGAGGACACCGCAGCCCTCGAGCTCTTCTACGACCGAGTGACCATCGCGCCCGTCGGCGTCGTCGTGCACGCGAAGGTCGCGAACCCGAAGTACGCGCGCTGGACCGCGGCGCGCGTCACGGAGCCGATCGTGAACGGCGAGGTGAAGGAGTCCGACCGCGCGCTGCTCGTGGTGCCCGAACAGGCGCCCGAAGGCTGGGCGACGGTCGACGAGACCCGGTGATTCGACGGCTTTGGTCCTGCTTTCGGCTTGGTTTTTCTCACGGAGGCACGGAGAAGAGAGCTTGGTCGTATCGCACACACAGCGACGGTTCTGACGAGCAGGGCGAAGAAGTGGAAGACGGGAGGAGAGCCTCTTCGCCGACTCATTCACTCGCCCGCGCACGACGCGCAACAACTCGAAGACTTGGTCTCCGTGCCTCTGTGCCTCTGTGAGAAAATCCCCTCAGCTCAAGCCAACGCCACTTGCTCGACGATCTCGAGGCCGAAGCCGTGCAGGCCGGGCATCGCCTTGCGCGGATGATTCGTCAGCACGCGCAGGCGTGAGAGACCAAGATCGCGCAGGATCTGGCCGCCGACGCCGAACTCGCGGCTGTCCATCGGCTGCGCGCGCGTGCCGACGCCTTCGGTGCGCGTCAGGTCGGGCGTGTTCACATCGTCGGTTGGACGGCGGATCTGCTGGAGCCGTGCGAAGAAGTCCTCGCCTGAACCTTCGGGCCGCAGGTACACGATCGCGCCGCGGCCCTCGCGGCGGATCGCGCGCATCGCGGCGCGCAGGTCGTCGCCCGACGACGCGCGGCCTGCTGCGTGCGCCACGCCGAAGATGTCGCCGAGGAGGTCGCGCCGATGCATGCGCACGAGCACGGGATCGTCGATCTCGGGCACCACGCCATTCGCATCGGGAATGCCGACGCCGCCATGCGACAGCACGAGATGCGGCACGGGGTCGACCGCGCTCTCGAACGCAAGCAGCGTGAATTCGCCTTCGGGCGTCTCGATGCGCGCGCCCGACAAGGGCTCCACGCGCTTGACGAGCGTCTCGCGCGCGAGGCGGAACTCGATGATCTGCTCGACCGAGCACATCTTCACGCCATGCTGCGCGCAGATCTTCTCAAGGTCCGGCACGCGCGCCATCTCGCCGCTCTCGAGCACGATCTCGATGATCGCGGCCGCAGGGCGCATGCCGGCGAGGCGGCAGAGGTCGACCGAGCCCTCGGTCTGGCCCGTGCGCACGAGCACGCCGCCCGGACGCGCGCGCAGCGGATTGATGTGCCCGGGCCGCACGAAGTCGTCGACCGTCGAATGCGGATCGGCGAGCAGCTGGATCGACTTCGCTCGGTCGCGCGCGCTGATGCCCGTGCCGACGCCGTGCTTCGGATGGCCGTCGACCGTGACCGTGAACGCGGTCCCGCGCACGCTCGTGTTGACGCCCGTCTGCGGCCCGAGGTCGAGCCGCTCGCAATCCTCGGGCGTCATGGCGACGCATAGGTACCCCGCGCCCACGCGCGTGAGGAAGTTGATCATCTCGACGGTCATCTTCTCGGCCGCGACGACGAAATCGCCTTCGTTCTCGCGGCTTTCGTCGTCGACGAGCACGACCGCCTTGCCGGCGCGGAGGTCCTCGAGGATCTCGGGAATCGATGCAAACGCCATCACGCACCTCCCACGATCGCCGCATGCCGCGACCAGAGCGTCTCCATCAGCGCACGGTGGCCTGCGGCGATCTTCTCGTCGTCGAGGCGGCGCGCCACGACCTCGAGCAGCTCGACGAGCCAGTGGTAGTCGTCCGCGGAGATGAACTCGCGGCCGACGCGCGGCTTCTTGTTGCCGGCAAGCACCGCGTCGATCTCCTCCATGTTGTGGTAGTTGCCGAGCGGCAGGCACACGCAGGTCGACGCGATGCCGTAGGCCGCGAACGCGGTCGCCTCGCACGCGCCGCCCGGCATCAGCTTGCGCTGGTACTTGAACGCGGAGTTGTCCTTCGCGTGCGCGGCGGCGATGTCGCCGACGCGGTTCGTGAGCTCGGGCGTGAACACGCTGAGCCGGTCGCCCACGCGCACGATCGGGCCCGCGCCGATCGGCGAATCATGCGGGAAACTGCGGGAATTCTCGAGGCAGACGAGCCGCGCGCCCTTCGGCACCGAGCCCTCGCGCGCGGCGCCGATCGCGCCGATGAAGCCGATCTCCTCGCTGCGCGTGAAGAGGAGCGCGACATGCGCAAGCGACGCGTCGCGCGAGATTCCGTCGAACGCGGCCAGCGCCGCAGCGACCGCGGCAAGGTCGTCGCAGGCGTGCGTGTGGACGAGGCCCTTCTTGATCTCCGCCTTCGGGAACTTCCAGCGCGCGATCGCCCCGGCGGCGATCGACTTCGCGGCCGACGCCTTCATCAGCTTCGCCACCACCGTCTTGAACGGCTTCGTCACAGGATCGGTCTTCGCGTCGAGCGAGACGATCTTCGCGTCGAAGCCCTTCTTCGTCTGGCGGTCAAAGACCTCGAGCATCGCGCCCTTGAAGTACGGGTCGTAGACGCCGCCGCGGAACTCGAGGTCGAGCTCGACGGTCGTCTTCTCGCCCTTGCCCTTCGCGCGCACCGCCGTCACCACGAACGCCGGGTGGTCGAGGTGCGCGGTGATCATCACGGGCTTCACGCCCTTCGCGCACGCGGCCAGGAACCCGTGCTGCGCGATGGTGAGGTTGCCGTAGCGGTCGCGCGCGAGCACCACGCGCTTCGCGCGCGCGGCCACCCAGCGCTCGATCGCGGCGATCACGCGGTCCTCGCGGCCGGCTGCGGTCGGGAGCGAGGTCACCTCGAGGAGGAGCTTCTCCCGTGACTTGCGGTTCGAGTCGGTTCGTGCTGGCTTCTTTTTCGCGGCCATCGTGGGGTTCCTGCGGGGGACGGATCGTAGTCGCTCGCCGCACGGGTCGCGCAGGCTCCGATACCATCCGCACCCCATGGCTGACGCGCCATCGCCCTCCCTTCGCCCCGCCTGCGACCCCGCCACCGAGCTCGACGCGCGCTTCCGCGCCGCGATCCGCGCCGCCACGGGCGCCGACGCCGATCCCGCGATCCGCGCGAGCGGCAACCCGAAGTTCGGCGACTACCAGATGAACGCCGCGATGGCGCTTGCGAAGGAACTCGGCAAGAACCCACGCGAGGTCGCAGACGCCGTGCTCAAGGCGGCGGACCTCGCGGGCGTCGCGACGAAGTGCGAGGTCGCGGGCCCCGGGTTCATCAATGTCACGCTCGAGCGCGCGTTCGTCGAGAACCGGCTCGGCGCGCTCGCGGCGTCGGCCTCGTTTGGCATCCCCGCGCCAACCGATCCGCACGCGGTCGTCATCGATCTCTGCGGCGTGAATGTCGCGAAGCAGATGCATGTCGGCCACCTGCGCGCGACGATCATCGGCGACTCGCTCGCACGCGTGTTCGAGCGCCTCGGCCGCAAGGTGTGGCGCGAGAACCACCTCGGCGACTGGGGCCTTCCGATCGCGATGACGCTCGCGAAGCTCGTTCGCGAGAAGCGCGACTTCGCGCGTCTGACGCTCGACGACCTCAACGCCGCCTACCGCGGCGCGCAGAAGGAGACCGCGACCGACGACCTCGACGCCGCGCGCGAGTTCCGCTGCGGTCCGCATCGCCTCGCCGAGCTCGAGCTCCAGTACGAACCCGCCCGCGCGGCGATGGAGGACGCGAAGAAGACGCTGATTCGCCTGCAATCGGGCGACGCCGAGATCGTGCGCCTCTGGGAGCGCCTCATCGAAGTCACGATGGAGCAGGTCTACGAGGCCGCGCGCACGCTGAACGCGAAGCTCGGCCCCGAGAACAACCGCGGCGAGAGCTTCTTCCGCGACCGGCTCGCAGGCGTGATCGACGCGTTCAAGTCGTCGGGCCTCGCGAAGAGCGACAAGGGCGCGATGATCGTGCCGTTCGCAGACCGCGAGCGTCCGCTCCTCATCCAGAAGTCGGACGGCGGATTCCTCTACGCGACCACCGACCTCGCGGCCGTGCGCTTCCGAACATTCGAACTCGACGGCGACCTCGTCGTCTATGTCGTCGACGCGCGCCAGCGCGACCACTTCCGCGATGTCTTCGACGCCGCGCGCCTGATCGGCTGGAACAAGACGAAGGACGGCACCGAGTCGACGCTCGTCCACCTCGGCTTCGGCGCCGTGCTCGGCGCCGACAAGAAGCCGCTCAAGACGCGCTCCGGCGAGAACTTCACGCTGAAGGACCTGCTCGACGAGGCGTGCGAGCGCGGCGCGACGGAAGTCATGCGCCGCGCCGCCGACCCGAACGCGCCGACGCACGGCCTCGCCGAGAGCGAACTGCGCGCGATCGGCGCAGCGGTCGGCATCGCGGCGGTGAAGTACGCCGATCTCTCGGGCGATCTCACCAAGGACTATGTCTTCGACCTCGACCGCATGATCGCGTTCGAAGGCGACACGGGCCCGTACCTCCAGTACGCGCACGCGCGCATCGCGTCGATCCTGTCGAAGTCCGGCGAGTCGGCCGACGCGATTCTCCGCGCATCGCTTGCCGTCGCAGAGCCCGCCGAGCGCGCGCTCGCGCTCCACATCCTGCGCTATCCGCAGATGGTGCTCGATGTCGGCCGCTCGCTCGAGACGAACCGCGTCGGGCTCTATCTCCGCACGCTCGCGGAGCTCTTCAACGGGTTCTACCAGTCGTGCCCCGTGCTCAAGGCCGAGGATCCCGCCGTGCGCCTCGCGCGCCTGCGCCTCTGCGCCGTCACGCGCGCGGTGCTCGCCGACGGCCTCTCGCTCTACGGCATCGTCGCGCCCGAGCG
>JBKCZS010000089.1:0-5126 GCA_046337925.1 bacterium
CGGCTCGCCGAGACTCCGCCACGCGCCGGCTTCGCAGAGACGCGCTGCGGTGCGCTGCTCGCCCTCGGGCAGAAGCTGTGCGGCCTCCCACGCGAGATCGCCAGCGAGGTGGCGGTAGTGGAATCGTCGCCACGGCTTGACCGCCGTGGCCGACGCGCGACGCGACTCCTCGTCCCGCACGGCCACGAGATGCGCGCCCTCCATTCCTTCGCGCAACGCGAGCATGTCCTCGAGCTCGAATCCGCCGTTCGTCCGCGCGTCGTCGGGGCCGAGCTCGGTGCCCACGATCTCCATGCCGCGGTGCCGCATGATGCGCGCAGCCTCGGTGAGCGCGGCGGCGCGCTCTTCCGCCGGGCGCGACGGCGAGCGCCCCTCTGCGAGGCATGTCTCGAGCCGCGCGACCGACGGCACGATCGTCGAAGGCAGGTAGCGCTGCGCGCGGGCGTAGGAACCCTCGCGCGCGAGCCTGCGGCCGAGGAGTGCGCGGAGCTGTCGTTCGAGATACTGCGCGGCGTCGTCGATGGAGGCGCCGCCTCGACGCATCTCGCGGGCGTCCACATGCGCCACGAGCTCCTCCGTCGTGAGCACGCGCTCGGCGACATACGCCGCCTCGATCCAATGGTCTCCGAGCATGAAGATGTCGATCGCCTCGGTGTACTGGCGCGCGGTGAGGAGAAGCACACCCGCCTCGCCGGCCGCGAGAGCCTTGTCGGCAGGCGCCTGGGGACGGCCGTCCGTGAAGGATGCGTACCGATCGCCGGCGGGCGGCATCGCCCGCACCGCCTGCGCGAGGATCGTCGCCGCCTCGTCGATGCGGCCGTCGCGAATCGCGAGCTTTGCCGTGATCCAGGCCGCGTTCGGCGCCGACGCACCCGCGCGCGCGGCCCAGCGGCGCGCGACCTCGAACTTCCCCGACTGGTAGGCGGCCCACGCAACGAGATCGGCGAACGGCACTTCGCCGGCGCCCACCTTCTCGATCGCGGCGATCCAGCGCGCGTCGAGCCCCGCGGGACGCGTGATCGCGGGATCCACGCGCAAGCCGGGGCCGTCGCCCGAGTCGAAGCGGTTTTCCGACACGAGCCATGCCGTGATGACCGCGCAGCAACGCGGCTCGCGCGCGAGCTCCTCGAGCGCGGCGTCGTCGAGCGCATGCAGCTTGTTGCAGCATCGCCACAGCGACATGATCGCCGTCGGGTCCTTGGCGGCGGCCTGCTCGAGGTAGAGCGTCATGGCGCGGCCGAGATCGCGCCGCTCGTACGCAAGCCGCGCCTCCCAGCCGATGCTCGCGACGGCGAGGCCGAGGGTGTCGGCAAAGCCCTGTGCCGCGAGTTCGCGCACCTGCGCGTAGTGCTGCGCGGCACGCGCGGGGTCGTGCGGATGCCAGGACCGGCCGAGCATGTACGCCGCCCAGGTGCTTCGCCAGCGTCTCTCTGCGGGCGGAAGCGCGAGGATGCGCTCCCACGCGGCACGCGCGCCGGCATGGTTCTTGGCAAGGAAGCACTCGCGCGCCTGCTTGTAGAGGTCGAACTCGACGAGCGGCGCTCCCGGCGTCGCCTGCGCGGCCATGAGATCCGCACCGTCGTCGGACAGCTTGTCGACGAAGGCGTAGTTCGCGGCAGCGAGCGGCACGAGCGTCCCCACCTTCGCAGGAACACGGGGTGCGACGAGCGCCTCGAACCCGAACGGCGCAGCCTTGAGCACGATCTCGTCGCCCGTCACGAGGAACGCGTTGGGGAAGAACTCCCCGCACGAGACCGCGATCGCGACGATGGTGGCCGCGAGCCCCGCGCGGGCGACGCCGCAGCGCGTGGGAGAGGAGAGCCGGGGATTACCGATCTTCGACGACATCGACCTTGACCTCCGCTGCCGTGGACAGCCTGATCCAACCCAGAATCCTGCTCCCGCGCGGTGCGACGCGCAGTGCGGCCTCTTCGGCCGCGCGTTCGAATCGAACCGCTTCGGCGCCGTGGTGGCGCCACTGCATGCCTGCGAGTCCATCGGCGCCGACGACCGACGCGCCGCCGGTCCACGACACTTCGAGCGCATCGGGCGCCGGTGCGTCGAGGTCGCCGCGGTTCTCGACCACCAGCTCGACCGTCGCGTCATCGACAGGCACGGCGCGAACTTCGAGCTGCGCCGCAGGCATCTCGCCCGCCATCACGCGTGCAAGCGTCGGCCACGCCCAGTTCAGGCGGTCGCCGTCGACGGGCATGCGGTACCAGACGATTCCCTCCATCAGGGCGGGGCGGCTGCGCGACCAATGGGCGACGAGCGCCGCCATGGCCTGCGGCTCGGCACTGACCAGACGCGCACGCGCGCCCGCCGAAAGCAGCGGCGAACCCGTCTCCGCCACAAGCCCACGGAGCGTGCCGTCGTCGTCGAGCACCGCGAGATAGCCGTAGGTCGGCAGCGCCACGCGAAACGGGACCCCGAAGTGCGCGGCGTGCTCGGTCCATGACACGGCCGACGCCGCGTCGCAGAGGCTCGGCGACTCGGACTCGAGCTCCGCCTTCTCGACCGAGTGGACCTGCAGCACGAATCCCGCGGTCGACGCGACGAGCGGGCCAAACGCACGACTCGACATCCACGCGGGGAGCACCGTGATGGTCACCGGCACGGGACTCGCGTCGGCGGCGATGATCTCGACCCAGCGGCGATAGTCGTCGAGGCGGCTGGTGGCGCTGTCGAAGTCGAGCTGCAGTTCCGAGGGTTCCCAGCCTGCGGCGCGTGCAGCCGCGAGTATGTCGCGGGCCACGCCGACGATGTATGCGATGGTGGCGTCGTCACGCAGCAGGTGCTTCGGGCACGGACCGATGCGCAGCGCGATGCCGCTCGGCCGCGCTGCACCCGCGAGCAGCGCGCGCTCGATCGGCACCAGCACATGCTGCGGCACGCCGTCCTTCCACGCGATCTCGGCACCGAGCGCGACGAGGCCCGCATCGAACGACGGCGCACGCTCGAGCACGGCGCGCTGCACGGCGTCGCTCCAATCGCGCTGCCACACATAGACGGACTGCCGCATCGGAACGACCGCGCGCGGTGCGGCCGGCCGCAGCCAGCCCATGCCGTACGACAACGCCAGCGCGGCCACCAGGCCCGCCGTGCCGAGCGCGATCCATCGCAGGCTCGAACGCATGGAGCCTGCATATGTAACCGAACGCGGGCGATCGCAACGGTTGGATCATGCGAATCGGCGTCGCGCGCGTGTTCCTTCGATTCGAGCGGCGCGGTACGATGGTCGCCGATGTCCGACCTGTCCCGACTTCTCGCCAACAACCGCGCGTGGGCCGCGCGCATGGAGCGGGCGGAGCCTGGCTTCTTCAAGGGACTCGCCTCGCAGCAGTCGCCGCGCTACCTCTGGATCGGCTGCGCCGACAGCCGCGTGCCCGCGAACGAGATCATCGGCCTTCCGCCGGGCGAGGTGTTCGTCCACCGCAATGTGGCGAACCTGGTGGTGCACAGCGACCTCAACTGCCTCGCGGTGCTTGACTACGCGCTGCATGCGCTGAAGGTGACCGACATCATCGTGTGCGGTCACTACGGCTGCGGCGGCATCAAGGCCGCCCTCGAGCCGAGCGAAGGCCGCATCGTCGATCACTGGATCCGGCATGTGCGCGACATCGCCAAGCACTACAAGGCGGATCTCGAGCGCCTGACGACGCCCGCGGAGCAGAACCACCGCCTGTGCGAGCTCAATGTCGCGGTGCAGGTGGTGCATGTCCGCGAGTCGCCCGTGCTGCAGGCCGCACGGCACGAGGTGAATGTGCACGGCTGGATCTACGATGTCGCCGACGGGCGACTGCAGGACCTCACGCCGATGGTCGAGCAAGTGCGCGCGCTAGAGCCGTCGGTGCGCGTGTGACGGGCCGAGGTGCTCGGACGAGCGCGCAGCGCGAGCGCTGAACCGTCCGGGTCGTCAGTCCAAACGGGTGCCACTACTTCTAGCAGTGCGGAGTCGGATAGCCCCGACCGACGCGCCTGCCGGTACGCGCGCGAAACCACCACTGGAAGTGGTGGCACCCATTTGGGCTGTCGACTCGCGCGCGCGGCGCTCGGGCTCCGCCCTCGGTCGCTACGGTAGGTGAAACACTTCCGCCAGCGGCGCGATCGAGGTGTCGGCGCGGCCGCCCGGCAGTTCCTCGAAGAACTGCACCATCGACGCCTGCCAGCGTGCGTTGACTTCCTCGGCTTGCATGCCCGCGACCGCCTTCGCGAAGTCGGGCGTCTCGAGGTAGCCGATCAAGAGACCATCGTCGCGCAGGAAGATCGAGTAGTTCGTCCATCCGTGGCGCGACAGCGCCGCGAGCATCTCGGGCCACACGGACTTGTGGCTCTCGCGGTACTCGGCGAGGCGGTCGGGCTTGACGCGCAGCGTGAAGCAGACTCGTTGCATCGTGGTCTCCATCTCACCGCACGAACGCGTCGGCGAGACCGCCGTCGACATGCAGCACCTGGCCGGTCGTACGCGAGCTCTCGGGGCCTGCGAGGAAGCGGATCGCGGCGGCCTGATCGCGCGGCGTGATCGTCGTCTTCAACAGCGTGCGCTCGGCGTAGAAGCGCCCGAGGCACTCGACGAGCTGCGCGTCGGTCATCGATTCCTCGAACGGAATCGCGTACTTCTTCAGGCTCGCGATGACGCGCGGCCGCGGGAACATCGTGCTGCCCTCGATCACGGTCGCAGGCGCAACCGCGTTCACGCGCACGAACGGCGCAACGGTGACCGCGAGCGAGCGGACGAGATGATTCGCCGCCGCCTTCGACGCGTCGTAGGCGCTCGAGCCCTTCTTGGCGACGACGGCGTTGACGCTCGTCGTCACCACCGTACTGCACGCGAGCTTCTGCGCGCACATCGTCGTGGCCGCCTCCTCGACGAGCACCGCGGGCGCGAGCACATTGACCTGCATCGCGCGCAAGAAGTCGGCGTCGCTCGTCTTGCCGTCGGCGCCCGGCGTGGGGAAGAGCCCCGCCGTCACCACGAGCTCGTCGATGCCGCCGTAGGCGATCACGACCTCGTCGAGCATGCGGCGCACGGCCGCGCGGTCGGTCGCGTCGCACTGAAGCGCGATCGCGGGGCTGTCGGCGTGCCTGCACGCGTCGTAGTACGCGGCGTAGTCCTTCACATATTG
>JBKCZS010000090.1:0-15355 GCA_046337925.1 bacterium
ACGACCGGTCGCGGCAGAGCACGACGCGGCCAGATCCGCCGATGCCAAGCTCGCGCACATGCGCGAAGCCCTCGGGCAGCGGCGAAGACGGTCGCTCGTCCGCCGCGTGGCGAACGCTCGGCCGCACGACGTCGGTCGCGAAGGTGAACGACGAACCTTCCTCGAGATCGGCGGCAAGAAGCGAGTGCACGAAGTCGAGCAGGGCCTCGTCGCCGCTGCAGGCATCGCGCACGAACTCCTCGCGCTCGGCGCCCTCGAGCTCGAGGGCGCACTGGAACACGGCGCGTGCGCGTCGGATCACGGACGGCGACGCGGTCATCGCCCGTCCTCCGTCTCCGGGCCATCGACTCCGGCGACGCCGTCGCGCGAGAGCTGCCCGGCCAGGAACGCCCGGCCGAACCGCCAGTCGCGCGACACCGTCGACAGCGAGAGATCGAGCGCTTCCGCGGTTTCCTCGATCGAGAGTCCGCCGAACACCCGCGCCTCGACGACCTTCGCGGCGCGCGCATCGGCAGACTCGAGGGCGCGCAGCGCATCGTCGATCTCGAGGAGATCGGCCTCGGAACGCTCGGTGATCGCAAGGTCGGCGATCGCGTCGGCGCCGATCTGGGCGCCGCTTCCGCGCTTCTTCGAGCGACGGCGGCGCGCATGGTCGACGAGGATCGAGCGCATCGCCGTGGCGGCGTCCGCGAGCAGGTGGGATTCGCTCTCGAAATCGGAGCCGCGCCGGTCCGCGAGGCGCAGGAAGGCCTCGCTCACGACGGCGGTCGGCTGCAGCGTGTGCGACACGCGCTCTCGGCTCATCAAGCTCGAGGCCAGCGCGCGCAACTGCGGGTACATGGCGCTGAAGCCGTCATAGACCGCCCGCATCCGCGCATGGGACGCAACAGCGGCCCCGAGGTCAGGGCGCACTTTCTCAACAGACATGGGAACACCAGGGACAACTCGGTTCACCCGACTTCATCCGCCACGAAGCCACGCGCGTCGGAGCGATTGAAGAGGGAACGGGGAAACCGCGTACACCATGCACCGGTTTCGACACAGGGCAAGCGTCGGCGCGCGATTGAGCGACAAATGCACGATTCATAGCGCGCGCGGAGACAGCGCGGCGCCGAGCGTCCGATAGAAACGGACATCGTCGGCGTCATGCGCCGAAGCCCATGTTCGATCGATCGTTTCCGGACCAATGCCCGATGCGCCGCGCGCGTCGAATCAGGCGCGCGTAAGTCCTTGTGCGCCGTCGTGAACCGTGGGGCGGTTCACAATCGCCGCGCGTCGCGCGGTTCGTTCGCTCGGGAAACGGACGGCGCTCGTCAGGCCTTCGGGCGCTGCGCGTCGGTGCGGGCCGGGAGCTTGTCGAGCACCTTGTCGACGAGGCCGTAGGCGAGCATGTCCTTCGCAGTGAGCCAGTTGTTGCGCTCGCAGTCCTCGGCGATCTTCTCCTTCGCCTGACCGGTCGAGCGGGCGTAGATCTCGTACAGCTGGTCGCGCATGCGGAGGATGTGCCGCGCCTCGATCTCGAGGTCGGTCGCCTGGCCCTCGAGCACGCCGCCGATCAGCGGCTGGTGCATGAGGTTCTCGGAGTTCGGCAGCGCGTAGCGCTTGCCCTTCGCGCCCGAGCAGGCGATGACGGAGCCCATGCTCGCCGCGCACCCCACGATGTAGGTTGCGACGTCGCAGTTGATGAAGTTCATGGTGTCCACGATGCCGAGGCCCGCGGTCACGCTGCCGCCCGGGCTGTTCACGTAGAGCGAGATGTCCTTCTCGGGATCCTCGCTCGCGAGGAACAGGAGCTGCGCCACGATGAGGTTGGCCATCTGGTCGTTCACGGGACCGCCGAGGAAGATGATGCGGTCGTTGAGCAGGCGCGAATAGATGTCGTAGGCGCGCTCGCCGCGTCCGGTCTTCTCGATGACGATGGGGATGATGGTCATGTGCGAACCTCTCGGTGTGCTGTTGGCGCGGCGTGGGGGCGCGGCGCATGGTCAACTGTGGGGAAGCCGTCTCGGAATCGTTCGGCGCGCCGCGGCGACCTGGTCGCCGCATCCGCGTTTCAAGCTTCTTCAGGCCTGTCTTCAAGCCTCATTCAAGCGCATTTCAAGCGCATTTCAAGCGCAACTCAATGGTGTTTCCTGTGCGCCGGCACCCGGTCGACGATCGCGTCGATCAGGCCGTACGCCAGCATCTCCTCCGCGTTCAGCCACAGGTCGCGGTCGCAGTCGGCCGCGATCTGATCCTTGCTCTTGCCGGTCATCTCCGCGTAGAGCTCGTTGCACTGGTCCTCGATGGCGAGCATGCGCCGTGCCTCGATCTCGAGGTCGGTCGCCTGGCCCTCGATCACGTCGAGAATGCGGCCCTGGTGCATCAGGTTCCACGCGTTGCGCGTCGCGAAGCGCCGGCCCTTCGCGCCGCAGCAGGCGACGAGGCTCGACATGCTCGGCGCGCAGCCGATCACGTAGGTCGCGACCGGGCAGGGCAGCGAGCGCATGGTGTCGATGATCGCCATGCCGGCGCTGATGCTTCCGCCCGCGCCGTTCACGTACATCGAGATCTCGGCCTCGGGGTCGTCCGACGCGAGATAGAGAAGCTGCGCGCAGATCGAGTTGGCCATGCCGTCGCGGATCTCGCCGGAGCACATGACCACGCGGTCGGCCAGCAGGCGCGACCACATGTCGTACTGCCGCTCGCGCCCGCCGCTCGACTCGATGACGTAGGGAACGAAGTCGGGGCCGTCGCCCTCGCTCGAGTCCAGCGTGGATGGTTCCGTGCGCGAAGCCAAGGGAAGGCCTACTTCTTGCTCTTGTCCGGGAAGGCCGCGACTTCGTCGACGAGGCCGTACGCCTTCGCTTCGTCGGCGCTGAAGAACTTGTCGCGCTCCACGTCCTTCGCGATCCGGTCGAACGGCTGGCCGGTGTGGCGCGAGATGATCTCGTTGAGCGTGCGCTTCATCTTCGAGATGTGCTCGGCCTGGATCTGGATGTCGCTGGTCTGACCGGTCACGCCGCCGAGCGGCTGGTGGATCATGACCTTCGCGTGCGGCAGGATCGTGCGCTTGCCCGGGTGGCCTGCCGCGAGCAGCACGGCGCCGCCCGAGTAGGCGCGGCCGATGCAGAAGGTCGCGACGTCCGACGAGATGAACTGCATCGTGTCGTACACGGCGAGCGTGTCGTCCACCGACCCGCCGGGCGAGTTGATGTAGAAGTTGATGTCCTGCCCCTTCTTCTGGTTCTCGAGGTAGAGCATCTGCATCATCACGCGCGCCGCCGACGAGTAGTTGATCTCGCCGATCAGGAACACGACGCGGTTCTCGAGCAGGAGCTCGTCGATCGTCATCTCGCGCGTGCGCTGGTAGGAGGTTGCGTTGAGCACCTCATGGCGCTTCTCGGGCGGAAGCGAGGCGATGATGTGCGGCAGATGCGCTTCGAGGATGGAAGTCATGCGCGGGGCCTATCTAGGGGTGCTTGCCTGGAACACAGGAACAGGAGTCGAACTGACGCGATGCGCCCGCCGTTCGCCGCTTGTGCGCCAGAGGCGCCGGTGAGCGAGGGTCGGCGGGATCGTATCGACGCGTGGTTGATCGGCAAGCCAATGAAGGAACTTCGCATTCCTTTCACAAGATTGCATCGGCGCGGCGGTGTTCGATGCGCGACCCCGGGTCCGCAGCGACCGCACACAGGCAACAACTACGCGAACTTCCAGCGGAATTCCGCCGGATCGATGCCGCGCGGCGTGCGCGTCTCCGCCGGATCGGCGCCATCGCCCGACGCCGGCAGGAACAGCGAGAACGCCGTGCCCGCGGTCGAACTCGTCGCGAGTTCGAGCCGCCCGCCATGGCGCTCGGCGATCTTGCGCGCGACGGCGAGTCCCAGTCCCGTGCCGCGCTGCCCCTTCGAAGAGACGAATGGCTCGAAGAGGCGTGCCTTGATCGCCTCGGGAACGCCCGAACCGTTGTCGCGCACGGTCAGCACCACTTCGTCCCGCGCGGCGTCGTAGCGCGATGCGAGCGTCACCATGCCTACGCGCTCGGGCGCGGCCTCGATCGCGTTCATCACGAGATTGGTGAGCGCCTGATGGATCGCGGGCGCATCGAGCGCCGCAGGCGGAAGGCCGTCGTCGAGTTCGAGCAGCACACCGACGCGGCGCCGGCCCGCCGCGGGCGCGAGCAGTTCGCGCACCTCGCGCACGATATCGTTCGCATCGGTCGGCTCCGGCTCGAGCGGACGCTCCTTCGCCCACGCGAGCATGTTGAGCGCGAGCGCGTGGATCCGGTCGAGATTGCGCTGGAGGACCGGCCAGCCTTCCTGCGCGCGGGGCAGGTCGCCGCGCGACAGCGCAAGTTCCACGGCGTCTGCGCCGAAACGCATGCCCTGCAGCATGTTCTTGATCGAGTGGCTGAGCGCCGCGACCGTCTCGCCGATGAGCGCGAGGCGCTCCTGCGAGCCATGCTGCGGGCGCTGGCCGCGCGCGGCGATCGCCAGCGTGGCGACCTGCGACGCCCGCCCGAGGCACGCGACCTCGTGCGGCGTGAACGCGCGGCCGCTGCGCCGGAGGACGAACGCGCCGCGCAGCGAGCCGACCGCGCCGAACGGCGCGACGAGCGTCTGTTCGCTTCCGCCGGCCGCGAGGATCTCGCCGCAGTCGAGCGCTCGCCGCACGAGGGCGATCGGTGCGCGCGGGCCCTCGCCACCATGCGACGGGGCGACGAACGAATCAAGGCGCGTGTCGGTCGCGCGCAGCGCGAGCGTCTCGCAGGCAAGCTGCGCGGCAATCGCGCGCGCCGCGTCCGCAAGGAATGCGTCGACATCGGTCGGCTCCGTCGCGCGCGCCAGGATCGCAAGCGCGAGCTCGGCCTCGGAATCGCGCGTGCCGGCCTCGCCAACACGGGCCTCACCACCACGGGCCTCACCATCACGGGCCTCGCCATCCGTACGGACGGCGACGCCCTCGGTCCGGCCTCCCTCGTCGACAGGAGCCGCCGGCGTCTCGCCCTCGCGCACGACGAGGAAGTCGCTGTCGCCGCAACGGATGCGGTCCCCGGCCGCGATCGGAACCGACCCGCTGATCCGAGCCCCGTTCACGAAGGTGCCGTGGCGGCTGCCGAGATCGCGGATGAGCCACACGCCGCGGTCTGGCGTCAGTTCCGCGTGGCGGCGGCTCACGGTCTGGTCTGTGAGGTCGAGCGCTTCGGTCGAGCGGCCGACGAGCTGCGGCTCCCGCTCCGGGAGCGGAAAGACGCGGCCTCTGTCGGGGCCTCTCACGACGACGAGCGCGAGCATGCGTCCATCGTACGGCACCCTGATCTACCATGCGCCCATGGCCGAGCCGCTCCAGCCCTCGATGCGCGTCGTGATCCTGCATGGCAAGGACGCGTTCACGATGCACGAGCGGGTGCGGCGTCTCCAGCAGGCGCTCGCCGCGGCGCACGGCGAGGTCTCCCGCTTCGACTTCGACGGGGCGACCGCCAAGCTCGTCGATGTGCTCGACGAACTCCGCACCTTCGGGCTGCTCGCCACCCACAAGCTGATCGTCGTCGACAAGGCGGATCAGTTCGTGGCGGGCGAGGAGACGCGCCGCGCGCTCGAGCGCTACGCGGAGAGCCCGATGCAGGAGGCCACGCTCGTCCTCCGCTCCGAGGCGTGGCGCCCCGGAAACCTCGACAAGCTCGTGGCCAAGGTCGGCGCGGTGCTGAAGTGCGAGCCCCCCGACGCGGCCACCGCGGCGTCGTGGTGCGGGCGGCGCGCCGAGAAGGAACACGCGATCGCGATCGACGACGGCGCGGTCGAGGCGCTGGTCGAACGCGTCGGCAACGATCTCGCGCGGCTCGACACCGAACTCGCCAAGTTCGCGGCCTATCTTTCGAGCGAACCGGAGGGCAAGCGCCGCGTCACCCGCGCGCTGGTCACCGCGCTGACCGGGCAGAGCCGCGAGGAAGCCGCGTGGGAAGTGCAGGAGGCGGTGCTGAGCGGGCGGTCGGCGACCGCGATCCGCAAGGTGCGCGAACTCGTCGAGATCTCGCAGGCCCCCGAGCAACTCATCATCTGGTCGCTCGTCGACCTCTCCCGCAAGCTGCACGACGCCGCCCGCATGCTGGCGGAGGGCGCGCCCGAGCAGGCGGTTTCGCGGCAGGTGAAGCTGTGGGGACCGTCGGCGGCGCCCACCCTTCGCGCCGCGCGCGCGCTGGGCCCGCGCCGAGCGGCGAAGCTGTTCGACGATGCGATCGACCTCGACCGACGCTCGAAGAGCGGGCTCGCGGGGGAGTTGCCGCGCACGCTCGAGGCGTTCGTCGCCACCTTCAGCACGACGGTTTCGGCACGGC
Source organism: bacterium (assembly GCA_046337925.1). Lineage (GTDB taxonomy): Bacteria > Planctomycetota > Phycisphaerae > Phycisphaerales > SM1A02 > QWPT01. Next base: position 6,317 of record JBKCZS010000090.1, read on the forward strand.
CGGCCTCGGCGTCGAGCCGCTGAACCCGTAGGCTTCAGTCACGGGCTGCAGTCACGGGTCGCAGTCACGGGTCGCAGTCACGGGCCGCAACGAAAGTTGTGGTTTTCGGACGCCGCGAGCCGATTCCACCTGCACGACCGCGCCGCGGGAAAGGCTCTGGATCCGACTCGGGTTGTCCCTTGCCGTTGTACGAGTCCCCGATGCGCCGCCTGGCGCACCCCGCAGCGCAGAGACAAGAGACCGGGCGCATGGAAGCGCCCCTTCACAGAGGAGCATCGCCGTGCAGGACAGCACCAGCCCCCAGAACGCCCGTTCCGCCGCATTCGACGCGCAAGGCGAGCCACCGCTCGGACAGCAGCCGTTCGCGCCGATCTTCGCGGTGAGCGCCCGAACGCCGCTCCTCCTGCTCGGCGCGTTCTCGATGGCCGCGATGGGATGCTCCTATTCCTCGCCGAACCGCGAGAGCGATGGCGCGGTGTCGACGATGGCGCCGCAGGGAGCCACGCAGCGCCCCTCGACGGTGGAGTTCAACGACCCCGCCGCCACCACGCAGCAGCCGCCGATGACCGCCGATGCCTCCGCGGGACTCGTCGATGCGCTCGCGGCGAGCTACGCGGCCGACATGGCGGCGCTCGCCGAAATGCAGCGCACCCAGCGCGAGGCAGCGGGCGCACTCACGGTTCAGACGCCTGAAAACCGCGGTATTCCGGCGGTGAAGGCCACACCGCTTGCGCCGCGTCCGACGGTGACGACCGACCATGCGCACGCCGGCAACCCGCCGAGCGAGCAGGCGCCCAAGACCTTGGTGCGCACGCCGACGGTGACGCCGACGAAGAAGCCGACCTCGCCGACCGAGACGACTGGCGGCGGGGCCCCGACGACGGTTCCCACGACGGTCCCGACGACGACCCCCGCGACCACTCCCGCCACGACCCCGACGGCGGCCCCCACCGCCGCGCCGGCTGCTGCGGAAACCCCCGCGGAACACCACGCGGAAACCCACGCTGAAACCCACGCGGAGGGTCACGAGACCACGCCCGCCTCTGACGAGGGCGCGACCGCCGAGCCCATGACCGAGCCGACGACCGAGCCGACGACCGAGCCGATGACCGAGCCAGCCCACCAGCCGGTCGCGGAGCAGGCTGCAACCGTCGTCGAGCCCAAGCTGGCGACGACCGCGAAGACGACCACGACCACGCCCGATGGCGCGATCCCCGCTTCGCCCGAGGTGCTGCGCGCGAACGCCGGACTCGAACTGCCGCCGGCGCCCGTCGCCGCGCCGACCGAACCCACCGAACTCGCGCTGCTCCTCGCCGAGAGCCTGGCGAAGCAGGGCGAGGGCAGCTCCGAGCCGATGCGCGAGTGGCTCGCGTTCGCAGCCATCGCCGTCGCCAACCCTGAACTCAAGCTGCCGGAGAACTTCGGCGCCGACCTGCTCCCGTCGGAACGCGAGCGCGTGATCAAGGCCCATGCGGCCTTCGCCGCCCTCGGAACCTCGCTCCGCGACGGCAACAGCGACATCGACCGCTCGGTCACCGAGTCGCTCATCGCCGCGCTCACCGGCGGTCCGAAGCTCGGCATCCCGAAGGTCGACCTCTGCACGCGCGTCGACGGTTTCGGGCGCTACACGCCGCTCACCAACCACAAGTTCCTCGCCCGTGCCAACACGCGGTTCATCGTGTACACCGAGCTCGACGGGTTCAACAGCGACTACACCGACGGCAACTTCGTGACCCGCCTCGCGACCCGCGTGTCGATCGAGTCGGAGCGCGACAACATCGAGGTCTGGCAGCGCAGCCCCGAGTGGACTGCGGTCGTCGACACCTCCGATGTGCGCCGCGACGAGTTCTTCCTCTGCGAGATCATCCCGATCAGCGAGTACCTCTCGGTCGGCAGCTACCGCCTCAAGATCGAGGTGCGTGACGAGGCCACCGGCGCCGTCGCCGTCTCGACGGTTCCGATCCATGTCGTCGCCGATCCGGCGATGGCCGCCGTGCAGGATTGAGCCGAAAGGCCGCCTTCCCGCAGCGCCACGCCGCTCCTCTGGTCCGCTTCCCTTGCGCCCCCTGCCCGATGGCGGGGGGCGCTATCCTGCACCCGTGCAACTGACCAACCGCAGAAACACCTCCGCGGCCGCACGCGCCGCCCGCGACTTCCTCGCGATCGAGGGTCTTCCCGTGTCCGAGCTGCGCGCGCTTCTCGACAGCGCCGAGCGGCTCCTTCCGGCGGCCATGGGCGACGCCCAGCCCGAGCGGCACCTTCAGGGCAAGGTGGTGGCAAACCTGTTCTTCGAAGACTCGACGCGCACGCGGGTGAGCTTCGAGATCGCGGCCAAGCGCCTTGGCGCCGAGGTCGTGAACCTCGGCGCGAGCGGATCGAGCGCGTCGAAGGGCGAGAGCCTGGTCGACACCGCGCGCAACATCGAGGCGATGGGGGTCGATGCCATCGTGGTGCGAACCTCGATCTCGGGTGGCGCGCTGCTGGTGTCGCAGCATGTCGGTTGCCCGGTCATCAACGCCGGCGACGGCCGCCACGAGCACCCAACCCAGGCGTTGCTCGACATGCTCTCGCTGCGACTCCGCCTCGGTGATCTCGCGGGCAAGCGCCTCGCGATCGTCGGCGACATCGCCAACAGCCGAGTCGCGCGCTCCGCGGCGCACGCGGCCGTCGCACTTGGTGCCGAAGTCATCATCGTCGGCCCGCCGTCGCTCGTGCCCGCCGGTTTCGACTCGATCGCGAAGGGCAGCGGAAAGATCACGATCACGCACGATCTTGATTCGATCCTTGGCCATATCGATGCGATCATGATGCTTCGTATCCAGACGGAACGCGCCGCTGGAAACGGCATCGCACCCGACTACCGACGCGCGTACGGCCTCACGGTCGAACGGCGAGCGAAGCTGCGCCCACGCACGCCGATCCTGCATCCCGGGCCGGTGAATCGAGGCGTGGAGATCGATGATGCGGTCGCGGATGATGCGGTGGATAGCGTCATTCTGGCTCAGGTCTCCTGCGGGGTTGCGGCGCGCATGGCGGTGCTCGTGAGAGCCATCGCTTCCTGATCCGCAACTTCTGCCCTCGCGCGATGTCGGGGGTGTTTCCTCAAATCCGAGCGGCACGCATGCCGATAAGGATGCGCAAGCGTTCCATGGCCCTCCTGGTGGATGGTCTGGTGCGTGTCCATGTTCTGGCAACGCGGAGCCTCCCTCGTGAATCCGAAGCAGTTCGACCCAAGCACAGATCCGGTCAGTCGCTCACTCCGAGTGTCGGAGCGCCGGATGCAGTCTCGTTTCATCTCGTCGGCGGGCCGAGTTCTGGTCGGTGCGGCCCTCGCGGTGTCGCTGCTCGGCTGCGAAGTCGACTCGTGGATGGATCCAAGCCGCACGGGCTACTTCGAGACCACTCCCACGACGATGCCGGTCCTCTCGCGCCTCGATGTGGTCGAGCGTGCGAGCTTCCGCGGTGCGCATGTGAGCGCGCCGCTTCCGGATGACCTCGTTCCGGCCGAACTGAAGTACCGGCTGGCTCCGGGCGACGAAGTCCGGGTCGAGGTCTTCGAGCTCATCGCCATCGGCGAGACCGAAGTGCTCGACCGCATCGTCGACCAGACCGGCAACATCCGCATCAAGGAGATCGGCGATGTCCCCGCCGCCGGCCTCACCATCGAGGAACTGCAGAAGGAAGTCGAGAACAAGGTCTCGCGGCTCGTGCAGACCCCGATCGTCGGCGTCGCGCTCACGCGAGGACAGGGCTTTCAGTTCTCGATCTCCGGTTCCGTGCAGACCGTCGGCGTGTTCGGGCTGAACCGCCCCGACTTCCGCCTGTCCGAAGCGATCGCCCTTGCAGGCGGAACGCTTCCGACCACGCAGCGGATCACGGTGATCCGCTCCGCTCCGCTCGCCGACACGCTGAATCCCGTCTATCCCGAGCCGCAGGCGGATCGAACGCCTGCGGGCACGAATGGCAATGGAGGCGGCGGCACCGCGCCGAAGCCCGTCGACATCAACGAACTCATCGATCAACTCGACACCGCTCCGAAGGAGCCGGCCCCGGCCGCGCCCCCCGCAGCCGATGCGGGTGGCGCCGTGCAGCCCGCACCTGCGCCGGCTGCCGCACCCGGAATGATCGGCGACACGCGGCGCGTGCTGGCGCAGGACAGCGAGCCCGCGGTCGACATCGACGACCTCGCCACCCCGAAGGTCGGCAACGACACCGCCCCCAGGGCAGCTGCGACTGCGCCCGCGCGCGGCACCGCGAATGCCGCCACGCCGGCAAGCGGCTGGGTCTACGACACGACGACGGGCCGTTGGACGCGCGGCGGTTCGCCGAGCGCGGGAGAGCAGGGCACGCAGGCCGCCCGCGCTCCGGAGTCCATGTACACGACGCGCATCATCGAGGTCGACTACCAGGCGCTCGTGAAGGGTGATCCCGATCTGAATGTGGTGATCCGTCCCGGCGACCAGATCTATGTCGAGCCGCCCGAGACCGGCTTCATCTACATCGACGGCGAAGTCAACCGGATCGGCGTGTACGAACTGCAGAACTCGAACGGCCGCCTCACGCTGAGCCGCTTCGTGTCGGCTGCGGGCGGCCTCGCGCCGACCGCGATCCCGAACCGCGTCGATCTCGTGCGCGTCATCGGCCAGGACCGCGAGGCAACGATCCGCGTCGATCTTGCCGCGATCCGCAACAGGTCCGAACCCGACATCTACATGCGTCCCGACGATCATGTGATCATCGGAACCAACCTCATCGCGACTCCGCTCGCGGTCATCCGCAACGGCTTCCGCATGACCTACGGCTTCGGCTTCCTGCTCGACCGCAACTTCGGAAACGATGTCTTCGGCCCGCCGCCGGAATTCTCGGTCTTCCCATAACTTCGGGCCGCATCTCGCTCCATTCAACGCGTTTGGTCTGCGCTCCGCTCGAAGCGATCCTGTCTCCCCCATGTCCTGCGATTCAACCACACTTCCGAACCCCGCGAGAGCAGCCCGCGTAGCGTCGCTCCGCGCGCCGGCGACCCCGCCGGCGTCGGAACCGGTGGGCCCGCATGGAGCAGCGGGGAGTTTGATGGATTCGCGCGCATGACTTCCGCACCCGGAGCACAGCCGAACGCAGCGACCCCTGCGCGCGCCGCGCTGGCAGGCGTCCGTACGATCTCGCACGGCCAGCTGATCATCGCCGGCACGCTGCTGCTCGCGGCGCTCGTCGCCGTGTTCTGGGTGTTCGTCAAGCAGCAGGTCATGCAGGCGTTCGAGCAGCCCGCGGACTGGGGCCACACGCTCTTCGTCCCGTTCATGTCGGCGTACTTCGCGTACCTGAAGAAGGACGAGATCCTCGCGCAGCCCTTCAAGGCGAACTGGCTCGGCCTGCCGATCGTGCTGTTCGGCGTCGCCGCGTATGTGGCCGCGACCTTCGGTCCGTCGTGGTTCGTGCTTCACCACAATGCGCGAGGCGTCGCGATCGGGATCACGCTCCTCGGGCTGTCGCTTCAGATCCTCGGCTGGCGCGCCACGAAGTACCTGCTGTTCCCGCTCGCGTACTGGGTGGTGTTCGGCCAGACCGTCAGCGACCGCATCCTCCAGCTCGTCACGCAGCGCATGCAGGACTGGTCTGCGGTCGGTGCGTTCTGGGTGCTCGCGCTGTGCGGAGTCGATGTCGACCGCAGCGGCAATGTCATCACCGTCTTCGTCGACGGCAAGCCGAACCAGCTGAATGTGGCCGAGGCATGCTCGGGCATGCGCATGCTGGTCGCGTTCCTCGCGCTCGGCGTCGCGATCGCCTACACGGGCCTCACCGTCACCTGGCAGCGAATCGCGCTTGTGCTCTCCGGCGTTCCCGTCGCGATCGGCGTGAATGTGCTGCGCGTCTTCACGCTCGGCATCCTGTCGCTCTACGACGCGAACTTCGCGGCGGGCGACTTCCACAGCTTCATCGGCCTCGTCTGGCTGATGCCCGCGCTCGTGTTCTACCTCGGCATCATGTGGTTCCTGCGGAACCTCTTCGTCGACTCGGGAGCCGCGAAGCCGGCAGCGGCGGCGGCCGCATCCCCGGCCGCGAAGAAGGGAGGCGACGATGCTCGCTGACCGTTCTTCGGTCCGAGGCTACTTCCTCGCGCTCGCGGTGCTCGTCATCGGCGCGATCGGTTTCCGCGTCCTCGTGGCGCAGGCCAACATCTACCTGATGAAGGAACGCGTCGACCTGCGGCGTCCGCTCGACAGCGTCTCCACCAAGCTCGGTCGATGGCAGCGCGTCGGCAGCGACAGCGTGTTCAGCGAGACCCTGATCGAGGAACTCGGCACGCGCAGCTACCTCGACCGAACCTACGCGATCGACGGCGATCCATCGAAGGGCGTCATGCATGTCCATGTCGCCTACTACACGGGCACCATCGACGCTGTCCCGCACATCCCCGAGCGCTGCTGGGCGGTCGGCGGACTCGAGCTCACCCGCAACTCCGAGGGCAACGCCATCGCGGTCGACCGCTCGAGGTGGGAGCCGCTCGAACGCGAAGGCGTCGAGGCGGGCAAGTACATGTCGGTGACCGTCACCGACCCGATCACGGCCGAGGTGGAGCGCGTCGCGATGCCGGTCGGGGACATCGTGGCGACCACGATCGAGTTCCAGGATCCCAAGCAGCCGCAGGACCGTCAGGTCGGCGGATACTTCTTCATCGCGAACGGCCTTTCGGTGGCGTCGAGCTACGGCGTGCGCAAGGCCGCATTCAACCTGCGCGACCGCTACGCCTACTACTGCAAGATCCAGCTTACGAACCGCGGACGGGTCGACGACCCCAACGGTTCGCTCGTCGAGCCGTTCAAGCGCGACGCCGCCGAGCTGCTCACCGAGCTGCTGCCGCAGGTGATGCGCTGCCTGCCCGACTGGCCGTCCTTCGAGGCGGAGCTGTCCCCGGCAAGCGCGCCCGCAAGCACGAATCAAGAGGAAAAGAACTGAGCGGACCGACGGTTCGCCTGATCGATGAGGACAGAACGCCATGGCACAGAAACTCAACAAGAAGCTCGTGTTCGTCGTCGGCTCGCTCGCCATTCTGGTGACGGCGGGACTTCTGCTGGTGTTCGTCCTGCGGCTGAAGTACGACGCCGAGCGTCACATCCGCTCGGGCGACCAGTTCTATGCGGCCGGTGACTTCGTGAAGGCGTCCGACGCCTACGGCCGCGCGGTCGACAAGAAGCGCACCAACCTCGAGTATCTCGAGAAGCTCAACGACGCCACGCTCAAGATCCGCTCGTCCACCGAAAGCGACGCGGGCGAGCGCTACGGCCTCCACCTGAAGGCGCTCGAGAGTCTCGCGCGCGCTGACCGCGGCAATCCCGCCCGCTGGCGCACCTACTTCGGCGCGCTCGTCGAGCGCGCGGAGGCGTTGGGCAGCGTGTCGGCCTGGAAGGCGCTTTCGGATGTCTGCGACGAACTCACTCGGACGGCACAGCCCGGCTCTCCGCTGCTCGCGATGGCGAAGGTGTACGGCGGCTACGCCGGACTGCGCCGACTCGAGTCGCTCGACGACGCCGAGCGCAGCGCGGTGGTCGCACGCCTGCAGGAATCCGCCGCGGACGCAGGGCTCACCCCGGCCGAGCGCGACCTCGCCTACGGGTCGCTCGCGCGGCTCTCGGTGATCGAACTGTCCCGCGTGCGCGCCGGCGGAACGGCGTCGCGCATCGAGGCCGCGGAGAAGGCATGCACCGCGGCGCTCGCCGAGGCGCAGAAGAACTCCCCCAACGGTGTGCAGACCGCGATCGCGCTGTTCGAGCGCGCCGTCCTCGACGCGAAGGGAAATCCGTCCGATCCGACCCTGCTTGAGCGCATCGATGCGGTGCGCGCATCGACGGAGGCCGCGGACGCCGACGGCATGCAGACGATGAATGTCGCGGGCGTGCTCGCCCGCGGTGGTCCGGAGGGAGTCAAGGCGGCGATCGCGATCCTCGGCTCCTACAGCGCGAAGCATCCGACCGCCCTGATGCAGCGCCGCGCGCATGCCCTGCTCGTCCGCCCGTACGACCGCGACGCCGCGCTCAAGGAGATCGATGCGGCGCTGGCGATCGAGCGCCCGACCACGGGCATCATCGCGGCGAGCTATGAAGGCAACCGGCTTTCCTGCGCGCTGATCCGATTCGACATCCTGCACGACCTCGCGGTCGAGGCCGAGGCCGCCGACCGCGAGCAGGCGCTCGCCCGGGCGCAGGCTGCGCGTGAAGAGATCGCGAAGCTCCTGCAGGGTGCGGCCGACCAGTCGGCGCTCCTCCGCGCGGATGCGAAGCTCGACATGTCGCGCGGCCAGTACCAGCTGGCCGTGATCAAGCTGAACGAGGTGTTCCGCAAGGGCAGCTCGATCGACCTCGAGCTCTATGTCCTCGCCGCGCTCTGCAGCCAGCAGCTCGGCGAGACGGGCCGTGCGCTCGAACTCGTGACGAGCGGACTGCAGATGACGCCTTCGAACACGCAGCTCCTCAAGCTGCGCGCGCAGCTGGAGCTGCGCACCGGACGCTCGCAGGCGGCGCTCGAGACGCTGCGGCAGGTCCGCGCGATCGACCCCAACGACGCCGAGGCGAAGGAAGCGGAGCAGCGGATCGGCGAGATGATCGCGATGGATCCGGGTTCGGCGGCGGGCGTCGCGGCAAGCGGTGCGTTTGCCGACGCGTTCGGCCGGGTGCAGGCGCTCGTCGACGGCGGAAACTACGACGCGGCGCGGCAGCAGCTCGCGTCGATGAAGGCCGCGCTCAAGGAGCCCGATGTGCGCATCGAGCGGCTCGCCGTCATCATCGAGATGCAGGCCGGCGACAACGCGAAGGCGCAGCAGCTTGCGAAGGACGCGCTGACCCGCTTCGGCGGCGACGCCGCCCTCGTGCGTCTGAACGCCGTGCTCTCGACCGACGATCCCGTCGAGCGCGTGATCGCCATGACCGACAGCGAAGGGCTCGACGAGAAGTCGCGGCCTGTCATCATCTACCTGAGGCTCCTCCAGTCCGAGGCGGCCGTCCGCAACATGGCCGAGCGCGAGAAGCGGCTCGGTAACGCCGGTGC
>JBKCZS010000091.1:0-19046 GCA_046337925.1 bacterium
GCGGTGTTGCGGCGGGATCGATCCGAACGGTCGGATCGAAGGGAGTCATTCGCCGCACAGAGCAGCTGCGGATCGCGCACGGCACCGGTTGGTAGGGGCGCGCGGCCGCGCGCGGGGCGACCCGCATCAGGCCAAGAGGCAAGCCGCCTCGGTCGTGCGACCGAGGCGGCTTTCAATAGTCCGAAGCCGACGCTGTTCGGAACGGGCCTTTCCCGCGGTGAGAGCACCTTTGCTTTCCGCGCGTGGGCATAACCCAGCCCCCGTGCCGCAAACTGCTCAACGCGCCGCGCGCAGCGCCGCGAGAAGCGCGGGAAGCCGGGTCCGCGCCAGTCCGTAGACGAGTCGCGGATCCACGACGTCGTAGCCGTGTGCGAGGACGTTGCGGAAGTCGATGACCCGCCGGTGTTCGGGAATCCGATCCGCGATGCCGGGAAAGTCACGCACGAGCCGCGAGAGCGCTTCGCCGATGATCTCGAACGACCGCTCGATGGCACGCTGTGTCCGCCTGTCCTCGACGAACTGCTCTTCCGTCATATCTCCGAGCATCGAAACGATGTCCTCGGCAGCGGCGATCGCATCCTGAAGGATGGTCTGGGGATCACGCCGCATAGAGCCGAACCGCGTCACGCCGCAGGGATTCGAGGAGCAGGGGGTTTCTGACGCCGCGAAGCGTGATCACATCGACGGGGTGGCCGAGGATCTGCGCGAGGTCTTCGCGCAGACCCATGTAGGCGCCAAAGAGATCGGGCGCGTGGTCGGGGAAGTCGACAAGCACATCGATGTCGCTGCGGCTTGGGTCGAAGTCATCGCGCGTAGCCGAGCCAACCAGTTCAAGGAATGAGACGCCGTGCCGCGCACAGGCGGCTCGGATGCGGTCGAGGTTGTCGGAGACGAGACCGACCATGTGAGAATGCTACCGCACGGCGCGACAGATCGGAACCTGCGGTCTCGCTACCGGGGGGGCGAAGCAGGAGCGGGCATCACGAGCGTTGACCGGGGCGCTCCATGGCCACCTCCGACACCTTGAAGCCCAGCTTCTCGTAGAACGCGGAGACGCCGTTCCTCCCGGCGCGGAGCACCCAGGTCATCTCTGCGCGGCCACCCATGGCGGCCCTGACCAAGGCTGTACCAATGCCTTGACCGCGGTGCGATTCGGCGACGACGACCATGGAGATGTAGCCGTTGAAGATGCCGTCGGTGATCGCGCGGAGAAAGCCGACGACTTGAGTTCCCTCGACGGCGACCAAGGCGATCTGTGAGCGGGCGACCAACTCTGCGAACATCGCGGGGTCGGAAACTCGCGCGCCCCACCCGTTCGCTTGGAGAAGGCAGCGGGCTGCCTCGAGATCTGCGGGAGCGACGGGACGAATGGTCGCGCGATGCCGAACCGGCGACCGTGTGGAATCAACGAGTTCCACGGCGCAAGGCGCTGATGATTCGTTCTGCATTTCCCGGCGCACGGTACCGCCCGGCGTGATCGAATCATCAACAAGGGGCGCGGTGCCCGGAACGTGCCGTGCACCGGTCGGGGAGGGGCGGGCATCGCCTCACTGCGTGCCAAAAAGCAAGCCGCCTCGGTCGTGCGACCGAGGCGGCTTGCAATAGCGGGGACAGGACTTGAACCTGCGACCTCCGGGTTATGAGCCCGACGAGCTACCAACTGCTCTACCCCGCAGGCTGCAAGAGTAGCAGAAGCGGCGACGAAAGGCAAGGACGCGGGCGATGCGCCGCGCGCGCGTCGATTCGACGCCGAAACCACGCGAAATCGCCGTGATTCGCCGCTGCAAAAGCGCCGCGTGGCTCCGTACGATTGTCGTTCCTCTCAACTCGAACGACTACAGGTGGTGGACCGATGGCAGGCAACTCTGGCAACAACGCAACCGACACGCAGCGCGTCATCTACTCGATGCTCGGCGTCTCGAAGACGATCGCCGGCAAGCAGATCCTCAAGGACATCTACCTGTCCTACTTCTACGGCGCGAAGATCGGCGTCCTCGGCCTGAACGGCTCCGGCAAGTCGACGCTGCTCAAGATCCTCGCCGGCGTCGACAAGGAGTTCGAGGGCAAGATCGAGATGGCGCCCGGCTTCCGCGTCGGCTACCTCGAGCAGGAGCCGCTCAAGAACGAGAAGCGCACAGTCGAGGAAGTGATCCGCGAGGGCTGCACCGAGGTCACGAAGCTCCTCGAGGAGTTCGACCGCCTCAACGAGAAGCTCTGCGACCCGGACATCACCCCGGACGACATGGAGAAGACGCTCGCGCGCGTCGGCGACCTCCAGGAGAAGCTCGACCTCATCGACGCGTGGACGCTCGACAGCCAGGTCGACATGGCGATGGACGCGCTCCGCTGCCCGCCGAAGGAAGCGACCTGCGACAAGCTCTCGGGCGGCGAGCGCCGCCGCGTCGCGCTCTGCCGGCTCCTCCTCTCGAAGCCCGACATCCTGCTCCTCGACGAGCCGACCAACCACCTCGACCCGGAATCCGTCTTCTGGCTCGAGCAGTACCTCGCGCGCTACCCCGGCACCGTCATCGCCGTCACGCACGACCGCTACTTCCTCGACAATGTCGCCGGCTGGATCCTCGAGCTCGACCGCGGCGTCGGCATTCCCTACAAGGGCAACTACACGGGCTGGCTCGAGCAGAAGCGCAAGCGCCTCGAGCTCGAGGAGAAGCAGGAGTCCGTCCGCCAGAAGACCCTCGCGCGCGAGCTCGACTGGGTGCGCCAGAACCCGAAGGGCCGCCAGGCGAAGTCGAAGGCGCGCCTCGCTGCCTACGAGAAGATGCTGAACGAGGACTCCGAGAAGCGCGCCCGCGAGATCGAGATCTACATCCCGCCGGGGCCGCGCCTCGGCAACCTCGTCATCGAGGCGAAGGAGCTCTCGAAGGCCTTCGGCGACACGCTTCTCCTCGACAATGTCGAGTTCTCGATTCCGCCGGGCGCCATCGTCGGCATCATCGGCCCGAACGGCGCCGGCAAGACCACGCTCTTCAAGATGATCGTCGGCCTCGAGAAGCCGGACAACGGCTCGTTCAAGGTCGGCGACACCGTGAAGCTCGCGTACGTCGAGCAGACGCGCGACTCGCTGCCCGCGGGCAAGAATGTCTGGGAAGTGATCTCGGACGGAAGTGAAGAGATCCGCCTCGGAAACGCCAAGGTGAACAGCCGCGCCTATGTCGCGCGCTTCGGCTTCACCGGCGCCGACCAGCAGAAGAATGTCGACAATCTCTCAGGCGGCGAGCGCAACCGCGTGCACCTCGCGCGGCTCCTCAAGAGCCATGCGAATGTCATCCTCCTCGACGAGCCGACGAACGACCTCGATGTGAATGTGATGCGCGGCCTCGAGGAAGCCCTCGAGAACTTCGCGGGCACCGCGGTCATCATCAGCCACGACCGCTGGTTCCTCGACCGCCTCGCGACGCACATCATCGCGTTCGAAGGCGACGCGAAGATCCACTTCCACGCGGGCAACTGGGCGAGCTACGAGGAAGAGCGCCGCAAGCGCTTCGGCGACGACGCGCTCCAGCCGCACCGGCTGAAGTTCCGCAAGCTCACGCGATCCTGATCGCGCGCATCGGTTCTTCATGCGTTTCGTCCGCTCGAGGCTCGCAAACCTCCCCTGACTGGGGGACCGCGCATCAGAGACTCGCGCTGCTTCGGCCGATTGGGGTCTTCGCCCGACCACATCGCGGGCGGCTTTGCTGCATCCTTTCCGACTCAGCCGCTCCCGGCCCCCGATTCCTCGGGGTTTGCGCGTCATGCACTCCCGTCCCTCCGAGCCAACCTCCGCACTCGCCGCGCTCATCGCCGGAAATCACCGGCATGTGGAGCGCCGGGCGGCGGGCGCCGACCGGTGGGCGGACGACGGCCTGGCCATCGTGCACGCGTTCCCGCGCAAGCCCTTTGCGCTCGCCGTCGCCGGCGCGGAACACTCGGTCGTCACGCCGCACATCTTCTCGCTCGGACACGACGATGTGATCGTCGTCGATGCGCTGCAAGAAGTCGGGGCGCACGCCAGCGCGCATGGCGTGAAGCTGATCGTCGTCATCCAGCCGATCCAGGCGCAGCTCGTGCAGGCAAACTCGGCCTGGATGCACGCCGAACTCCGTGCATTCTCGTTGATCGAGACGATCCTGCGCGACAACGCGGCCGTGCGCCGCGCCGCCACGGCGGGGGATCTCCGTCTCGTGGCCGCGCTGCTCGAGCATCCGACCGAGCGCGTGCATTGGGTCGGTGAGCACCCCGAGTGCGACGCGCTTCTCCAAGGCTGCTGAACGCCACCGCCCCTGCGGTACAGTGCGGCGATGCCGACCGCGACCGCGACCGTGATGGCGGGCATTCCCGCGACGAACCTCTCGCTCTACCGTGCCATCCGCTTCAAGGTGGGCGATCCCGCCGCGCTGCTCCTCGTGCCGCGGCCGGACGGCTCGACCGAGCGCCTGCTCGTCATCCGCGACATCGAGATGGAACGCGCGCGCCGCCACGCGCGTGCGGACACCGTCCACTGCCCGGCCGACTTCGAACCGACCGGCGGACTCTCGGGCGACCGCGAGACCGCGACCGCGCAGTCGGTCGCCGAGTGCCTGCGCCGCCGCGGCATCGCCACCGTGCGCGCCGACCGCTCGCTGCCCCTGATCTACGCCCACTTCATGCGCGCCGCAGGCCTCGTGGTCGAATGCGACCCCGACCTCGGCGTGCACGAGCGCCGCTCCAAGGACGCGCAGGAACTCGCGTGGCTGCGCGAGGCGCAGCGCGTCACCGAGAGCGCCATGAAGCTCGCCTGCGAGACGGTCGCGCGCGCCTCCGCCGCATCCGACGGCACGCTCGTCCACGCCGGGGCGCCCCTCACGGCCGAACGCCTGCGCGCGATCGTCGACATCCACCTGCTCGAGCAGGGCTACGACAACCCCGAGTCGATCGTCGCCTGCGGCCCGCAAGGCGCCGACTGCCACGACCACGGGCACGGCATCCTCCGCACCGGCGAGCCCGTGATCGTCGACATCTTTCCGCGCAACCGGAAGTCGCTCTACAACGGCGACATGACGCGCACCGTCGTGCACGGGGCGGTTCCGCCTGAAGTCGCCGCGATGCACGCGGCCGTCGTGCGCGCCAAGCACGCGGCGACCGCCGCGATCCGCCCCGGCGTGACCGGCGACGCCGTCCATCAGGCGACGCTCGCCTCGCTGCGTGAAAGCGGCTACGCGTCAGGCCAGCCGGCCGAGCAGCGCGTGCCCGTCATCAGCCATGGCACGGGGCACGGCATCGGCCTCGAGGTGCACGAGCCGCCGCTCCTTGCGCTCAAGGGACCTGCGCTCGTCGAAGGCGATGTGCTGACGGTCGAGCCCGGGCTCTACGCCCTCGGCATCGGAGGCATCCGCGTGGAAGACATGGTCGCCGTGACGGCGGCAGGCTGCGAGAACTTCAACGCGCTGCACGAGGGCCTCGACTGGCGCTGAGAGGCGCCCGCGGACCGCCGCGAAGCGCGCTCACGCGCTGTCCGATTCCTCTGCGACATCGACGCTCGACTCGCCCGCGCGCCCGCGCACCGCTGCGCGCGGAGGCGGCGTGAGACCGACATACGCGTCGGCAGCTTCCTTGCACACCTCGGCGAGCGCCTGGTGGAGCTTCTCGTGATCGGGCATGGCGTCGAGCCGCTCGAGCAGGCCGTCGACCTGACGCGCGGTGTCTGCCATGCGGTCGAGCGTCTCGATCGCGGCGTCGCCGAGCTGCTCGCACGCCTCGATGAACCACGCCAGGGTCGGCTTGTCCCAGGTGCGCGGCGGGTCGATGCGCGTGCGGATCGTCACCTGTCCGATCGCGACGATCGGGCAGAGACCGAGCTGCGTCTTCGGTTCGCGGCAGAGGAACATCGCCGGCACCTCGCGCTCGAGCGCCAGGAGCCGCATGCGCCGCGCATCGGCGCCGACAAGCGGGGGCTGGATCAGGTAGCACGCGGGCTGCAGGTCGAAGTCACCGCCCGGAAGTTCGGACAGCACCACGAGCTTCTTCGAGTCGAACGCAAGCTGCATGCGCTGGCGACGCGCCTCCTGCAAGGGCAGCGCGATGCGCGCCATCAGGTTGAAGTCGCCCTCGCTGCGGGCCATGTCGAGCGCCTTGGCGGCAAGCCGCTCGGCCTCGAACCAGTGGTTGCGGGAGAGCGCCTGCTGAGCCTTGCTCATCAGGGTGTTGAGGGAAGTTGCCTTCGCGGAAGACATGCTTGGCTCGTTCGGGTCGCGCGGTGTGGGTTTGCGTCTCAAGAGTTCGCACGCTTTGCTGCTGCCGCCGACGCTTCGGCCTCGCGGGCAAGCGAGCGGAGAAGTCCGGCGACGCGCTGGGCGACCGCGGGGAACTCGTACATGAGGCAGTCGCTGAGCGTGGTGAAGTCCTGGTCGACGATCGCCTGGCGCAGGTCGCGCAGCTTGTTCTCGAGCGCCTGCACGGGACCATCGACATCGATGCCGCGCGCCTGCAGCGCCGGGTGCGACAGCACGCCGAGGTTCAGCCCGCGCGAGAGTCCCGTCTGCACGGCGCCCCACACGGCGAGCGACTCGAGCAGCTGGTGCAGGCCTTCCTTGGTGCGGCCGGCCTGGAAGTGCTTGGCGGCCTCGCACTGGACTTCCTCGATCTCGATGACCGCGTCGGCGGACTGGCTGAAGGTCTCGGCGAGGAGATCGCCGGGATGCGCGGTGAGGAGCTTGAGTTCGCCCGCGCCGCGCTGGGCGGTCTCCGGCGTCGAGAGGTCTTCCTCGGACCAGCGGATGCCGTCCACCTCGACCTCGACGATCATGCGGCCGCGCTCTCCCGCGAGGGCGGCGGCCTGTCGGAGGGCCTCGCCGACGGTGCTGGCGGCGAGGGGGGTTTCTGCTTCGTCGAGGAGAATGCGCATCTGGATCGCCTTTCCGTGAGTGCCGGTGGACGCGAGGGACGGAACCTGGGGGACAACCCATGAACCGCCCTTGGTGCCATGCTATCGGTCGGGATTTCGGTCCGATTGAGCCAATCGGGAGGTTTCTGCGGTTTGTGCGGGCTGCCTCGGGGGCGCCCAGAGCTGCCCAGAGGGGCCCGGGGGCCTTTCCAGCCCGCCCGACCCGCCCTCCAGCTCAGTGCTCGACCTCAGTGCTCGGCCGAGGCGCCCTCGGGGCGCACGGTCGGCTGCCACATCGTGGGAACCGAGCGCTTGTCGTCGGTCCGCAGGGTCTCGAGCGCGCGCCCGTGGACACCCGCCGCGCTCGCAAGCAGCGAGTCGCAGAGTTCGTGCACTTCCTGGATCGACGGGAACTCCGCCCGCAGCTCCGCGATGCGGACCGACATCGTGGCGCCCGCCTCGCAGAAGAGCCGGCGGTAGCAGGTGCGGATCGCCTCGATCGCCGCGTTGGACGATCCGCGGCGGGTCATCTGGATGTGGTTGTGACCGCGGATCCGCGCAGGCGAGCCCTCGACGATCAGATACGGCGGAACATCCTTCGAGACGCGCGCAAGCCCGCCGACCAGCGACGCGGTGCCGACGGTGACGAAGTGGTGGAACGCGGCGTTTCCGCCGATCGTGGCGCCTGTTCCGACATGCACATGTCCGGCAAGCAGCGCGGCGTTCGCGATCGTGATCTCGCTTCCAAGCCGGCAGTCGTGCGCGATGTGCACGCCCACCATCAGCAGGTTTCCATCGCCGAGGGTGGTCTTCCCGCCACCGGTCGAGGTCCCGCGGTGGATCGTCACCTGCTCGCGGATGTGGTTGCGGTCGCCGATCTCGCACCAGGTCTCTTCGCCGCGGTACTTGCGGTCCTGCGGGGTGCCGCCGATCAACGCGAACGGATAGACGACATTGTCGGCGCCCATCCGCGTGTGGCTCTCGACGACGACATGGTTCCGAAGCACCGTGCGCGGCCCGATCGAGACCTTGGGCCCGACGACGCACCACGGCCCGATGACGACATCATCCGCGAGGATCGCGGAAGGGTCGACGACGGCGGTGGAGTGGATGGAGGGCATCGTGCTGCGGTGAATCGGCTTGGTTCACTCGATGTCGGGATCGACCATCATAAAGCGGAGTTCCGCCTCGGCTGCGACTTTGTCGCCCACCATCGCGCGGCACTTCAGGTGGCCGGTGCGCGCGGTCGCCCGCATGTTTTCGGCTTCGAGCACCACTTGGTCGCCCGGCACCACCGGCCTGCGCAGCTTCACGCGGTCGATCGACAGGAGCACCGCGATCTTGCCCGTGTGCTCGAGCACATTGGCAAGCAGCAGGCCGCCGAGCTGCGCCATCGCCTCGACGAGGAGGACGCCCGGCATGATCGGCGTGCCCGGATAGTGGCCCTGGAAGCAGGGCTCGTTGATCGTGACATTCTTGATGCCGACCGCGCGCCGCGAGCCGTCGACCTCGACCACGCGGTCGACGAGCAGCATCGGGTAGCGGTGGGGCATCAGCTTCTGGATGGCGCGGATGTCCATCACCTTGCCGTCCACGATCGTGCGGCGGAGGTCGGCAGCGAGCATCTGCTCGCGGACGCGCATCGCGAGCTTGCGGTTGAGGCCGTGGCCCGAGCGCACCGCGAGGACGCGGCCCTGGATCGGGACGCCGATGAGCGAGAGGTCGCCGATCACATCGAGCGTCTTGTGACGGACGGGCTCGTCGTCGAATCGGTACGCGTTGTCGATCGGATTGCCGTCGTCGCCGATCACGAGGATGTCGCGCGGCGTCAGGTGCTTGCAGAGCCCTGCCGCCTGCAGCGCCTCGGCCTCCTCGCGCAGGCTGTAGGTGCGCGCGGGGGCGATCTCCTCGATGTAGTTGCCCTCGGCCGTGTTGTAGCTGAAGGTCTGGTGGCGGATCCGATGGCCCTGCTTGCCGTAGTCGAGGTCGTAGACCACCCGCATGCCGGGCGCATCGAACGGCATCGCCGCGATCATGCCCTCGGGTTCCTCGATCACGATCGGCTCACGGATCTTGAAGACCTTGCGGGGCGCGTCCTGCTCGACGATGCCCGCCTCGAGGATCGGCTCCGCGAAGAGCGCGGCCGAGCCGTCTCCGCAGGGGAGTTCGGGGCCGTTGAGTTCGATGGTGGCGTTGTCGATGCCGAGGCCCGCGATCGCCGACAGGCAGTGCTCGACCGTGTCGATCGTGACATCGCCCGACTTGAGCGTGGTGCGGCGCGGGCGCGGCGTGACATGCTCGACCGTCGCGGGGATGCGCACGGGCGGGTTCAGGTCGGTGCGGAGGAAGCTGACGCCGCTGTGGATCGGCGCCGGCTGGATCACGACCGTCGCTTCGGCGCCGAGCATCAGGCTTCGGCCGCGCACGGTGACGGGGCGGGCGAGCGTCCGCTGCCGCGGTGCGGCCAGGAGGCCCGACGGATCGGCGCCGCCCGCGGTTGCTGGGGGCGCCGTCAGGGCGCCTTCGGAGGCTCGAGAAGGTGTTTGAGCTGGCGATGCCACTCGGGCAGTTTACGGATCAGCGCGATCTCCCGCAAAGCGAGGCGGATGTCCTGCGCGGGAGCGCCCGCCCAGGTCTCGCCGTCGGGGATGTCGTTCATCACCGCCGAGCGGCCCGCCACGCGTGCGCCGCGGCCGATGTTGAGGTGATCCGCGATGCCGCAGCCGCCGCCGATCTGGACGCCGTCGCCCACCTTGGTCGACCCCGCGATGCCCGACATGCCGCTCATGACCACGCAGCGGCCGATTTCGCAGTTGTGCCCGATCTGGCAGAGGTTGTCGATCTTCGTGCCCGCGCCGATCCGAGTGGCGCCGAACTTGCCGCGGTCGACGCAGGAGTTCGCGCCGATCTCGACATCGTCCTCGATCTCGACCGTGCCGATGTGCGGCACCTTGGCGATGCCGCGGCCGTCGGGACTTGGCCGATAGCCAAAGCCGTCGGTGCCGATGACCACGCCCGACGCGAGGATGACGCGGTTGCCCACCGAGCAGCGCTCGCGGATGACGACATTCGAGTGGAGCACGCTGTCGTCGCCGACCGACGCGCCGGCGTAGATGCGCACGCCGTCGAACAGCGTGGTGCGCGCGCCGATCACGGCGCCGCGCTCGATGGTGACGAAGGCGCCGATGCGCACGCCCGGTCCGATGCGCGCGGTCGCGTCGACGCGCGCGGTGCGGTCGACGCCCATCGGCGGCAGCAGCTCGTGCGGCAAGAACCGCTCGAGGATCGCCATCATCGCGTGGTCGGCGTTCTTCACGCGCAGGATCGCGCGCGCCGCAGCCGCAGGCGAAAGCTCGACATCGTGGCCCACGATCGCCGCGAGCGCCTTGCTCGACTCGAGCATGCGCGCGTACTTCCCGCTTCCGACGAAGGTCAGCTCCGCAGGGCCCGCACGGTCGACCGTGTTCAAGCCCTCGACGACCTGCGCGCCGTCGAAGCCTTCGGGCAGCTCGAGCCGCGCATCGACGAGCGCCGCGAGCGCGGCGATGGTGCGTCCGGCATCGGCCGTGACGGAAGCCGCGCCGTCAGCCACTCTTCGACGCCTTCCACTCGTCGTTCATGAACGCGATGAGCGCGTTGGTGACATCGGCCTTCGGCGTCGCGAAGATGAAGCGCCGCGCCGAGATCTGCTGCATCGTCTGCGACGCGTTCTTGAGGTCCATCTCGGGCAGCGAGTCGTCGAGCAGGATGTAGTCGTAGCCGTCGCGCTCGGCGAAGCGGCGCGCCGCGTCCTTGATCGCGAGGTAGGTGTCGCGCAGCGCGCGGGCGCGCTCGAGCTCGAGCTTGGCGCGCGCGAACTCCTGGACGGCGCGGAACTCGCCGACGGCGATCTGCAGCTTCTGGATCGCAGCGGCCTGCGCGTCGGAGCCGGGCTGGAAGCTCTCGAGCTCGGCCTCGAGGTCCTTCACGGTCGTCTCGGCCTCCTTGACCTTCTTCTCGAGCTCGTCGTTCGAGGCCTTGATCGACGCCTGCGCGGCCGCGAAGCGCTCGATCGAGTTGTAGGTCTTCTCGAGATCGATGGTGGCGATGCGCGAGGGGTCGGCCGCGGGCGCCTGCGGGCGGAACGCGTGCACGGCGAGAGCTGCGGAGATCGCGAGCGCTGCGAGGATCTCGACGCGGAGGATTCGCGAGAGGAGGGCTGTGGTTCGGTTGGACATGATGGGCTCGTGAAGTCGTTCGGGGAGTCGTCCGGGGCGCGGTGCCCGGGCGCGCGTGGTCAGGGCTTCGCAGGCGTGGCGGGCTTCAGGCTGCGCGCGTTGTTGATCTGCACGATCAGCTTCTCGGTGACATCGACCGAGCGGCCCGAGTAGAGCACGCGGAGCTGCGCGATCTGCGCCTGCGCCTGCTGGGTGAGGCTCGGCGCGTTCTGCGCGCGCTGCGTGCGGATCTCGACGCGCGAGTCATCGACGATGATCAGGTCGTACTTCTCGGCGTCGGCGAGCTTCTGCGCGCCTTCGCGCACCGCGCGGTAGACGGCCTGCCACTTGAGGCTCGTCTCGCGGTCGACCTCGAGCTCCTTGAACCCGGCCCACTGCTCGATCTGCAGGCGCTTGAGGCGCAGCGAGTCGAGCTTCGCCTCCTTCTCGGGGCCGTCGCTCATCGCCTCGAGTTCCTTGGCGAGGCCCTCGAGTTCGGCCCGCCGGCGCTGCATCTCCTCGGACGCGCGCGCCTCGAGCGCCTTGATCTTCACATCCCACTCCGCGCTCTCCTCGAGGCGGTCGAACAAGGTCGCCATGTCGACGACGCCGATCGCGGACGGCGGTGCGAACATCGCAGGCACGCGGCGCGCCTCCGCGCTGCCGGCGAGGAACGCTGCGGCTGCGACGGCGGAGCCAAGTGCGAATGCTGCGAGGGTGTGGTGCTTCATCGATGGATCCTCGGTGGTCTGTCGTAGGGGAGTGGCGATGGTCCCGTTGTCGCGTTTCGCGTCGCCGGGCCGCCGCGCGGGATTGTACGGACGCGGAGCGGGTCCGCCGTGTTCCCTCCCGGGACCGGCGGCATGCCGCAGGGCGCGTCAGAATGGGATTTCCGCCGAGAAGCTGAACAACTGCGTCTCGTCGGTCTCTTCCTTCATGAGCGGAATGGCGAAGTCGAAGGCGAGCGGCGCCGGGCCGAACTGCGGGATGTAGAGGCGCACGCCGAGGCCGATCGACACGCGGTACTGGTCGAAGCCGATCTCGTCGAGCACCGTGCCCGAATCGATGAACGCGACGCCGCTGAAGGCGTTCTGGAAGATCGGCTGCTCGTACTGCGCGCCAAGGGAGAAGAGCCAGGTGCCGCCGACGGGGTCGTTGTCGAGCGGGGTCGTCGGATCGATGTTCGCGGTCGACTTCGGGCTGACGGTGCGGAACTTGAAGCCGCGCATCGACGGGTTGCGGCCGCCGAGGTAGAGGCGCTCGTAGACGGGGGCCTCGTCGCCGAAGATGTAGCCGATGTCGGTCGCGAGGCGCAGGGTCGAGCGGCGGCCGAGGAAGTCCTCGGACACGGTGAAGAACTGGGTGTAGCCGGCCTTCAGCACCGTGAACGGGTCGACATCGTCGAAGCTGACGAACTGGTTGACCGAAAGGTCGGCCGCGGAGCCGCGGCTCGGGCGGAACTGGCGGTCGACATCGGTGCGCCGCACGCTGAAGCCGAACGACGCGAGCGTGGTCGGGCCTCGGTCCTCGAACACCTCGACCGGCGTGTCGGGATCGAACTCGTCGAGCTCGACCCAGGTCAGCGCCGCGTTCACGCCGACGGTCCAGAAGTCGCCGAGGCGCCGCGAGAGCGAGATCGGCAGGCTCGCGCGGTTCTCGTTGTAGTCGTCGTAGAGGCGCAGGCGGTAGAACGGCGAGATGCGGAACGCGTAGTCGGTCTCGAAGAGATGCGGCTCGAGGAAGTCGATCGAGAAGTTCGACACCTCGTTGCCGGGCGCGATCGACATCGAGAACTGCTGTCCCGCGCCGCGGAACGCGCGGCCGGCGAGGAGCTCGTCGAGCGTCTCGGGGCCGTCGTCGATGTCGAAGTTGCGCTGGTTGACGCTGATCTCGCCGAAGACGCCGGAGTCGGTGCCGAGTCCGACGCCGAAGTTCACGCTGCCCGTGTTGCGTTCCTTCACCTCGGCGAGGATGTCGCGCACCTCGGTGCGGACAAGCGCCGTGCGCTCCTCGGCCGTCTTCTGCTCGGCCGTCTTCTGCGCGCCGCCCGCGGCATCGCTGGCGGCGGGGGCGGCGGGCGGCAGGTCGAGCGCGTCCTGTTCCTCCTCGCGCGCGCGCTGCACCGTGATGCGCACATCGTTGAAGAGCTGGGTGGCCCGCACGCGCTCCTCGGAGCGCTCGAGCTCGCGGCCGTCGAGGACGCGGCCGGGCTGGATGCGCACCAGGCGGCGGACGACCTTGTCCTTGGTCAGGAAGTTGCCCTGGATGTTCACGAGGCCCGCGATCGTGCGCGTGCCCTCGCGGACCGTGAGGACGAGATCGACCTCGGGCTCCTCGCCGACGCGCACGGTGCGGTCGATGATCTCGACATCGACATGGCCGAGCAGGTGGTAGCTGTCGCGCACGCTCGCGATCGACTTGTCGATCTTGAGGCGCGAGTAGATGTCGCCCGGGTGGATGAAGAGCAGGTCCTCGAGCTGGCGCTCGTCGAACACGACGAGCGGCTTCGGACCTTCGCCGCCGTAGCCCTCGAAGACGACCGAGCGCATGCGGTAGCGACGCCCCTCGCTCACCACGAAGACGACCTTCGCTTCCTTCGAATCGGGCGAGATCTCGATGCGGCGGTCGACGCGGACATCGACGAAACCGCGGTCCTTGTAGAACTTGTCGAGGGCGGCCACATCGTCGATGAGGCGGTCCTCGTCGAGCTCGCCCTTCACGAAGAGGGGCACCGCGGTCTGCGTCTTCACCTCCGCGGCCAGCTCGCGCGCGGTGAACGACGCGTTGCCGACGAACTCGAGTTCCTTCACCTTGACGCGCGGACCCTCGACGATGCGGAGGATCAGGATGCCCGTCTCCTGGAGCCGCGTCTCGTCGACGGTGACCTCGGCGAGGTAGTTGCCGCGCTTCCGGTAGAGCTCCTTGATGCGGGTGACGGCCTGCTCGAGGAGGAAGTCGTCGCGCGGGCCGCCCGCGTAGAGCGGGATCGCCTTGCGGAGCTCCTGGTCGGAGATGATCTTGTTTCCGACGACCTGGAGGTCGCGCACGATCGGCTGCTCGACGAGCACATAGGCGAGCTCGACCGAGCCGTCGGGAAGCACGGTGGCCACCGCGTCGACGGTGTCGAACTGGCCGAGGCGGTAGAGCGTCGAGACATCCTGCCGGACGGCCGCGGACTCGAACGGCTGGCCCGCCGCGACGCGGATGTTGTTGAGGATCTCGCGTTCGGTGACGCGCGACAGTCCGCGGAAGACCACCTTGGCGATCGGCCGGTCGGCGAGCGTCTCGTCGTCGATCGCGCTCGACTGCGCGAGCGCGCTGCCCGCGACCATGGGCAGCGCGAGGACCGCGGCCGCAACAAGCGTCGCAAGGCGCCGCTGGGCGCCATCGGGTCGGCTGCGGCGGGCGCCGGGGCGCTCTTGGTCGCGGTCGGTCGGGGACATTTCCGCAGGATAGCGGGTTGCGCAGCGTGCGGGGCGCGAGGGAACCTAGCGGGCGCGGCGCGTCGTCGGTACCCTCTGCCGCATGTCCACCGCCGAAGCCACGCTCAAGCGCACGCCGTTCCACGCCCTTCACCTCGAGCACAAGGCGCGGATGGTGGAGTACGCGGGCTACGAGATGCCGATCGCCTACGGATCGATCATCGAGGAGCACAAGCAGTGCCGCGACTCGGCGGCGTTCTTCGATGTCTCGCACATGGGACGCCTGCGCTTCAGCGGCCGCCACGCGCGCAAGTTCCTCGACCATGTCTGCACCCGCCAGATCTTCGGCATGCAGCCGGGAATGGTGCGCTATTCGCTCGTCTGCAACCAGAACGGCGGCTGCCGCGACGATGTGCTCGTCTACTGCGTCGACGAGGACGAGTACCTGATGGTCTGCAACGCCGCGAACCGCCACAAGCTGCTCGGCCACTTCGCCGAGTCGAAGGGGCAGTTCGCCTTCAAGCTCGAGGACGAGACCGAGTCGACCGCGATGGTGGCGATCCAGGGCCCGAAGGCCATGGACCTCATCTCGAAGATGTCCTCGACGATTCCCTCGATGAAGCGCTACCGCTTCATGGTCAAGAACCTGGTGATCATCAAGCTCCTCGTCTCCCGCACCGGCTACACGGGCGAGGACGGCGTCGAGGTGATCCTGCCGTCGTCGATGGCGAAGCTCGCCCTTGGCATGGTCCTCAAGGACATGGGCAGCGAGACGAGCGTGGTGAAGCCCGTCGGTCTCGGCGCGCGCGACACGCTGCGCATGGAGGCGGGCATGCCGCTCTACGGCCACGAGATCACCGAGGAGATCGACCCCGTGTCGGCCGGCCTCGAGTTCGCGATCAAGTTCGACAAGGGCATGACGGGCGGCCCGGACGACGAGCGCACCGGCACCTTCATCGGGCAGGAAGCGCTGCGCCGCATCAAGGCCGAAGGGCCGAAGCGCAAGCTCGTGGGGCTCTTCGTCGAAGGACGCCGTTCGCCGCGGCAGGGGATGCAGGTCCTCGCAGGCGGACAGGTCGTGGGCGAGCTGACGAGCGGCTGCCTGTCGCCGACGCTCGACCGCGGCATCGCGATGGCGTATGTCCCCGCAGCCATGACCGCTGAAGGCACGCAGTTCGAGATCGATCTCGCCGGCAAGGGCACGACGCCCGCGGTGGTGACGAAGCTGCCCTTCGTGTCGAAGGTTTGAGCGGCGGCTGCCGTTGTGCTTCGTCGCCGGTAGATTTTGAGGGCCGTGGATTTCGAGCGTCCGTGGGTTTCGAGCGTCCGTGGAGAAGGATTTTTCTCACGGAGACACGGAGAACACGGAGAGCCTGTCTTTCACTTGGAGGGCGATGCGCGTAACCGAGGCCGTTTGGCTTTGGTTCGTTTCATTCTCTTTCTCTCTTCCTCTCTCCGCTCTTCTCCGTGTTCTCCGTGTCTCCGTGAGAAAAAAACCACGTCAGCGTGGGAAGAAGTCCGCGTCTCCGTGAGAAGAGATCCGCGTCTCCGTGAGCAGACGTCCGCGTCTCCGTGAGAGAACCGGAGTCAAAGGGCATGCAGCGCGCCGATCGGAGAAGGCGCAGCCGCGATCGCTGAACTCACGCGAGCCCGCGCCGCTGGATCGGGATCGACCGCGGGAGCGAGCGCGTCGGCTCTTCGTCGCGGCCGCCGCGCTGGGCGGAGGGCGACTGGCCGGAACGCTCCTGCATCATCTGGCGCAGGAAGCGCAGCGGCTTCTCCTCGTTGATCTTGGCCTGCAGGCGGCGAAGCGCCTCGACCTCGATCTGGCGCACGCGTTCGCGCGTCAGGCCGACTTCGCGGCCGATCTGCTTGAGCGTCAGCGGTTCCTTGCCCTCGAGGCCGTAGCGCAGCCGGATCACGCGCGCGTCGCGCTCGTCGATCTGGTCGAGGAGGCTGAGCACCAGCATGAATTCCTCGCGCTTCGTCACCGACTCCTCGGGCTTGCCGTGGCGGTGATCCTCGAAGAGTTCGTGGAGTTCGGCGCCTTCGCCGGCCTCGCCCGCGGGCGACTGGCTCGGCGCGTTGTACGCCTTCAGCGCGCGGCGTACGACATTCAGCTTGCGCACCGGGATCTTGAGGTCGTCGGCGAGCTCCTGCACCGAGGGGTGCCGGCCGAGCTTCTCCTCGAGGCGCCGCGACGCTTCCTTGCAGCGCGCGATCAGGTCGACCATGTAGGCCGGGATGTGGATCGGCTGCACCGCGTTGATCAGCGTGCGCTTGATCGCCTGCTTGATCCACCACGACGCGTAGGTCGAGAAGCGCGCGCCCTGCGCGGGGTCGAAGCCCTCGACGGCGCGGATGAGGCCGATGTTGCCTTCCTCGATGAGGTCCGCGAGCGACAGCCCGCGGTTCACATAGTTCTTCGAGATCGAGATCACGAGGCGCAGGTTCGCCCGGATCATGCGTTCCTTCGCCGCGGCGTCGTTGTCGTTGATGATGCGCCACCCCAAGGTCTTCTCCTCCTCGGCATTGAGAAGGGGGACCTCGTTGATCTGACGCAGGTAGAGATGAAGGTCTGACTGAAGAGAGGAACGACCCATGAAAACCTCGCTCTTGCGTGCGCGGCACTCCTGCGCGCATGCTGGAACCGACGAGCACACACATGTGTTCACGGTCGAGCCTTGCGCAACGACGCGGCGCAAGGACAGGGAAACCCACGATGACGACGCCGACGGGACCTGTCGAGACGAACCCCAGACCTTCGGAGACCGACGCAGTGCGTCAAGCCCCTTCGCTCCCGTAGACGCCGCACTTCCGTGTGGGCGGACTCCCAAGGTGAGAGGATTCATTCCGGCGCATGCGCGCCCCGAACCCCGACACCTGACCGAGGACACAACCTCCATTCGGTGAGTCGGCTCAGCCATGCCGACGCTTCACAGCATATACGGCCTGTCAAGCGTCTCGGGTTCCGATCACGCAGGGCTTGGCGAAGATTCGGTTTAGGGCGGTCGTCGAGCGGCCGATGGACCCGATCAGGGTAGGTTTGTGAGGGCGCGTCTCGCCGGCGCGCGTCCGTCCTAGGCTCTGTCGCCAGCGAGGCTTACCCGTGCACGACCAACAGCCCGACTCTCCCGATCGAGGCGCGGCCGACCTGACCGACCTCCTCCGCGACTTCCCGTACGAGCCGGGGCGGGTGCGGGCGCGGCTCGTCCGCGCGAAGGACGGGCGCGAGGTGCTGCAGGTGCGGGTCGAGCTCGGGGTGCTGCAGATGGAGTGCGAAGGGCGTCCCGACGGACTCGAAAGCGCGTTCGCGGGCGGCAGGAGCCTTGCGACCCCGGCCGGGGCGGCGGAAGGCCGCTTGGAGGTCGCGCAGCTCGAGCAGCGCACCGTGGCCTTCCTTGCCGCTGGCGACCCGATGCGCGCCCTGCGCGACACGGAGTCGATCCTCGAATTGCTCGAGCGTCTCGCCGACGAGGCGCCGCCCGCCGAACGCGAGTGGGCCGAGAGCGCGAGGTTCTCGGTCGTCGTCCTGCGGACCCGCGCGATGGTCGCGGCGCTGGTGCAGGTCGGCCGCCAGCGCGAGGCGTCGTCCGCGGTCGAGCAGGGCCTGCGGCTGCTTCGGGTAGAGGCGGAACGGATCGGGATCGGCGACCAGTTCGATTCGCTCGGCGATGTTCGGGCGCTGCGCACGCTGCGCGAGTCGCTGGTGCCGCAGCTGCCTCCGGCCGAGCGCAGCGAGCTCGAGGCGCGCCTCGAGGCAGCGGTGCGCGCGGAGAACTACGAACTCGCCGCGATCCTGCGCGACGAACTCAGGCGCCTGTGAGGGCTTGCGGGGTTCGCGTCAACCTTCTCGCGGGCCTTCGAGCTCGACATAGACCGTCTTCTCCTCGCCGTTGCGGAGGAAGACGCACTGCACGGTGTCGCCGGGGGCGAGCTGACGGAGGTCGGCCACGAAGGACTCGCGGTCCTTCATGTCCTTCTTGTTCCACTTGATGATCTTGTCGCCCTTCTCGATGCCGGCCTTGGCGGCGCTGCCGTCCTGGGTGACATCGACGACCTCGAGGCCCGTGCCGTCGTCCGCCGCGCGCGTGCGCAGGCCGACGCGGACGCGCATCGGCTGCGGGCGCATCGGTCCGCCGCTCGACTCGGCCTCGAGGCGCTGCGGGCGCTTGGCCATGTCCCACGCGAGTTCGCGCCAGAGGTTCACGGCCATCACCGACGACTCGCGGTCGATGAGCTCGGTCACATCGCGCGAGGTGTGGTAGTCGTCGTGGAAGTCGGCGATGATCGCGAAGAGGATCGGCACGCCGACCGCGAGGAAGCTCGCGTGGTCGCTGCCGCCGCCGCCCGCGCCGCGCTCGACGACGGTGAGGCCCGACTTCGCGTAGAAGGGCTCCGCCCATTCCTTGATGCCCTTGGCGCCGGCGGCCGTGACCGAGAGCCGGTTGTTCAGGATGCGGCCGATCATGTCGAAGTTCATCATCAGCACGGTGTCGGCGATCGGGTAGATCGGGTTCTCGGCGTAGAAGCGGCTTCCGTTGAGGCCGCTTTCCTCCGCGCTGA
>JBKCZS010000092.1:0-32155 GCA_046337925.1 bacterium
GGGTTCACCGAAAGGGCGAATCCCGCCAGCCCGATTCACCTGAGGGTGCGGGAATCATCGGTGAGAACCGACGGTTCCCCACTCTACCGATCCGCCGTGGATCGAGCAGACATCACGCATTCCGTGTAGTCGATGCGTGTAGTCGGCCCTTCGGACTTGTGCCTCCGGGCTCATGCGCGCTTCCGGCTGCAACAACATGGTGGGTTTCGGCGTCATCCGCTAGGCTCGGTCTGACGGATCGCTGAAGGCCAAGATTGAGCGACCTTGGAATCCGCACCGGCGCCCGGATGGCAAGGAGGGGAAACAATGCCGTATTCCCATTGTTCCAACCACGCGATACTGCGAGTCGAACCCGACACACCTGGATCATGGCCGGCCGGGATGCCGGGCGGATTGAAGCCCAGCGCATCCGTCGGGCAGAGCCCTGGTTGACCCCGCCGTTTCGCCAACAAAGTTCCCCCACTGGCCGCGATCCCCATGCACCGAACGATCACCCACATCCTCCTCGCCACCTCCGCGATCGCAACCGTCCATCTGCATCGCGGATGTACGGCGGTTCCGCAGCGGCAGGACGGCTCCGTGATTCGCAACGTCGCCACGCTCGACGGCACCGCCGCGTCCCCGCTTCAAGGGAAGCCCGGCCGCCTCGCGCTCTTTGTCTTTCTCGAAGACGGATGCCCGATCGCGAGAGCGCTGAGTCCCGAGATCGAGCGAATCGGACGCGAGGCGCAGGAGTCAGGCGTTGACGTCGCCCTCGTCTATCCCAACCCCTCCGCGGAACATGACGGGATCCGCGCACACAACCGCGACTTCGGCCTCACGCTCCCGACGCTGCTCGATCCGTCGCATCAGGTCGTGAACGCCGTGGGAGCCACGATCTCTCCCGAGGCCGCCTTGATCCGCTTCCGCGCCGACGGCGGATTCGACCTCGTCTATCGCGGGAGGATCAACGACCTCTACGCAGCGCCCGGCCGCCGCCGGCCGTCGGCAACGACCCGCGATCTCGCCGCGGCGATCGACGAAGCGCTCGAAGGGCGCGCACCAAACCCCGCTCGCACCGACGCGGTCGGCTGCGTGATCGAGCCGCTGCGCGACCGATAGGCTTGATCGGCGGACCGGAAGGCCGGCCGGCTTTCGACCGATTCACCGATGCCGGCCGCAATCGAACCGCCCTGAACGTCGTTTCGCGGCATCCTTCCCCGGAGATCCGCCATGGACAACGCAACGCCCTCCCTTCCCGTCTGTTCCGCACGCGCGCTGCATCTTCTCGGCGCGATCTCGGCGATTTCGTGCGCCTCGACCGCGCTTTCCCAGACGATCACTCCCGCTGTCACGGCCTGGACGAGGAACACCGGCGGCCAGACGGGATACAACGGCCTCCCGGCGAACGTGACGCTGGTGCGGCACTCGGCAGGCTTCGTCTATCCGTCGTCTGCGGGCATCCCCGGCTACTCGATCGGCCCGTGGCCGGGAAACCCGAACATCCCCGCGAACCAGAACTGGGTCTTCAGGATCACGAAGACTCCAACCGTCGCGACGACGCAGACCTCGACGCCGCTCGGCGTGATCGGAGTCCTCATCAACGGCGTGCCGTTCTTCAACGCGCTCGACGCGATGAGCTACAACAACCTCAACATCTGGCACCGAAACGCCATGTACTGGGAGGCGACAAGCTTCGATGCATGCAAGGGTCATCCCGCACCCGGCGGCGTGTACCACCCCCACCAGTTCCCCGCGTGCGTGGCACCGACAAGCCCACAGCGGCACTCCGCGATCATCGGCTTTGCGTTCGATGGATTCCCGATCTACGGCCCTTATGGCTATGCGAATGCCGACGGCACGGGCGGCATCGCGCGCATGCGCACGAGCTACCGCACGCGTTCGATCACGCAGCGCACGACGCTTCCCGACGGCACGCAGCTCCAGCCGAGCCAGTACGGCCCCGCCGTCGGCACGCAGTACCCGATCGGCTGCTTCGTCGAGGACTACGAGTATGTCGCCGGACTCGGCGACCTCGACGCGACGAACGCGCGATTCTGCGTGACGCCCGAGTATCCCTCGGGCACGTGGTGCTACTTCTCGACGATCAGCGCGAAGGGCACGACCGAGTACCCGTATCTCGTCGGCCCGAAGTACAAGGGCGTGCTTGTCGCGGGAAACACGGGGCCCGGTGGCGGACATGTGGTGCCGACCGACTCGCCCGTCACCTTTGCAGGTTCCGCCTGCGCGGCGGACATCAACCGCGACCGAAGCGTCGATAGCGCGGATCTCGCGATGGTGCTTTCGGCGTGGGCCAGCGGCGGCGGCGCCGCGGACATCGACCGCGATGGCGATGTGACGAGCGCCGACCTCGGTGCCGTCCTGTCGGCCTGGGGCGTTTGTCCGTGATGCACGCAGCGGTTGCCTCGGTCGCATGTGCGGTCGCGGCGATCGGCGCCGTTGCGTGCGGTGCTGCGCCTGCGGCCGGTGCTTCCCCTCAAATCGACTTCGCGCGAGACATCGCGCCGATGGTGTCCCGCTGCTGCCTCGAGTGCCATGGCGTCGGGGGTCCAGGCGCGTACCCGCTCGAGACCGCGGCGCAGGTCCGGCGCGTCGCGCGCACGATGCTCGCCGTCGTCGAAGGCGAGAGCATGCCGCCTTGGTCGCCGGTCGAGGGCGTGGCGCGATCGCCAGAACGACCGAGCGACGTCGAGATCGCACGGCTGCGCGCATGGATCGAGGCGGGCGCACCGATCGATGACGCGACCAAGGATGTCGCGATCGCGCCAGTGGTTCGCAACGAGGCGCACGTGGTTGGACAATGGCGCGTCGGCGACGGATGGACGGTCGGCGCGACCGAGAGCCGCGCGATGCGTTCCTTCCAGCTGCAGCCGAACCTCGAGCAGGACCTCGTCCTCGGAGGCTGGCGGATGCGGCCCGATGCACCCGGCCTCGTGTCGATGACGCTCGTCGCCTCGGGCGATGCGGCGCTTGCACGCGCTCTCGACGAACGCGACGCAAGCGTGGGATTCAGGTTCACCGGCGATCTCGGGACTCGGCCTGCGGCAAGCCTCGCAGGGGTTGGCGTCGCAGGACGCTTCATGCTGCCGCGAGGGTTCGCGATGCGCGTGCCGCGCGGCGAGGCGCTCGCATTCGAGATGCACGCGGATGGCAGGGGACGAAGCGAGAGCGGCGGGTGCATGGTCGAGGCGCTTGCGCCGATGCCTGGAGAAGACGCCGCACCGCTGCGAGTCGTGGAGCCGTTGGTCGTGGGCGCGCAGGGTGCCGCGCGGCAGCAGACGGACGGCGCACGCATCGCATTCACCATGCCGCCGCTTGAGCAAGCGCTCGATCTTGCCGCCATCACCGTGCGCCCTGGCCCATACGGCGCGAAGGTCCTCCTCACGGCGCAGGCACCGATGCGCGAAGGTGCGACGCGCGTCCTGCTGCGCATCGATCGCTACGACGTGCACCTCGACCGCACCTATCTCGTCGATCCACCCGTGCGGCTCCCACGCGGCACCGTGCTCGCGCTCGAGTCGTCCGCCGAGAACGAGACGCTGGCCCTGCGCTCGACGCCGCAGGCCGTGCTGCTTGTCGCCGCGCTGGCGGCAGACCGCGCCTCGGCCACGGTCGATGCCGCGCCGGAATCCGAGAAGGACACGACCACCGTTGGACCGTCTGCGGCGATCGGGCGCCTCACGCACGGGTTTCTCGCCGCCGATGCGACGTTCGTGGAATCAAGCCGCGGGCTCCTCGCGACCATGCTTGTTCCGTCGGACGTCTTCGCGGAAGCGATGGGCTACGAGCCCGAGCCGCGGACCGGAAAGACGGACTCCGCCGGAATGAGTTGGTTCGAGGCGGTCGAGCTCGCGAACCGCCTGAGCGAGCGCGCGGGCTTGCGAACGGCGTACAGGATCGAGTTCCCGCAGCGCGATGGCAAACGACTCGTCGGCGGCGTCGTCACCCGGACCGATGGCGATGGCTGGCGGCTGCCGGATGGCGACGAGTGGGCTGCGACGTTCGACGTCCGCGACGGGATCTGCGGCGCGTTGTGGAACTGGACGTTCGATCGGGAAGGCGATTCGCGCGTCGTTCGCGGCGGGTGCTGGGCGGACAACCCGGGAACCCAAGGAAAGTCGGCGCGCAGCGCGATTCCGCCCGCGACGCGAAACGAGCTCTTCGGTGCGCGCTTCGTGCGCGACGCGGCGCGACGCACGCATCCATGACGACGGGCGTCATGTGCGGAGACACGGCGAAAACGACCGCGCCCCGGCCGCAAGGACCGGGGCGCGAGGGAGTTTGAGCACTCGGATCTTCGCTGCGTTCAACGACGACGACGGGCAACGAGGCCCGCGAGGCCGAGGAGCGCGACAGCGCCGGGAGCAGGGATCGGCCCGCTCGAGACGAAGATGTTGTCGATGCGGTTCGTGCCGCCGGTCGCAACCGTCGAGAGGTTCACGAAGCGGAAGACGAGGGTCGCCTGGTTGTCGGCGCCCGCGATGCTCGCGATCGTGGTGGTGAAGGCGCTCTGCACGGCGCCAGTCGCCGTCCACGAGAGCGTGCCCGTGCCGGTTCCGCCCGCCTGAATGACGGTGTAGCTGGCGAGGATCGTGTTGAAGTTCGTGCCGTCGGTGCTCATGTCGACGCGGAAGTTCGACGGACCCGTTCCCGAGCGGGTCTGATCCCACGCGAGGTAGATGTCGCTGAACCCGACCGTCGAGACGGCGATCTGGTAGTAGTCGTTCACCGACCAGTTGTTGCTCGACAGCGAGAACTGGGAGCCGTTCCCCGCCGGGCTCGACCAAGTGGTCGCAGCCAGCGCATGGAAGCCGCTGAGGCTGGAGCCCGCGGTGGCGGCGCCTTGGTCGGCGGCGCCGTAGGTGTAGTTCGAACCGGTGAGGGTGCCGCCCGCGGCGGTCGGGATCGTCCAGCCGGCGACGATAGAGGCGGACGCGCTCGCAGCGGAGGCGAGGGCGACAGCCATCGAAAGCAACATCTGCTTCTTCATCTCAAACTCTCCTGATGTGGAAGGACAGGGAACAGAATCTCGAAGGGACACTCCCGGGTATCTCCGGGGACATGAGGCTACAAGGCCTGCCCCGCTGGTTCAACGATTGCACGAGTGGACCGGGGAAATCTGAACAGGGCGGCCACAAACCGGCATCTCCCAAGGGGCGGTAACTCGCGGCGGCGATGCGCAAACGGGGCCCCCGTCGAACACTCGAAGGGGGCCCCGCTGCATGTTCACGCTTGAACGCCGCCTGCCGGCCACGGCCGCTCAGGCGCACGCGCTCAGCTGTTCGACTTTCCGCACGGACCCCAGGCGCTCAGGATGACGCCGAGGTCGGTCGAGTCGACCATCCCGTCGTCGTTCACGTCGGCGAGCGGCGAGGCGGTTCCCCACCCAGAGAGCACGACCGCAAGATCGGACGAACCGACGTCGCCATCGCCGTCGAGATCGGCCGTGCACGGCGCGCACTCGTCGGGAACGCCGTCCTTGTTCGCATCGCTCGAGGTGCCATCGGCGATGTCGCAGTCGTCGGGAATGTTGTTGCCGTTGCAGTCGGCCGTCGAGATGGCGACCGCGCGCACGCACCAGTTGCCGATGAACGCGCCGCCGAGATCGTCGATCTGCAGGAACTCGTCGGCGTTGTTCGAGAGGTCGTTCGGATCGATCGGGCTGAACCTTCCGACAAGCCAGCTCTTGCCGTTCGGCGGCGTCGCGTCCTTGGGAGCGGGAACATCGGTGAACAGCGTGAACCCGTTGGTGGCGGCGCCCACGAAGAAGCTCGTGCCGGGCGCGAGGTCCACATCGGCGATGTCGATGCGCGTGTAGGTGAACGCCTCGCCGACGTCCACGGCCTCTGTGACGACCGACGCCAGCACCTTCGCGTCGGTGGGATCGCCGTCGCCGTTCGGGTCGCTCCAGAGATAGACGGTGTGCGGCCGACCGACGGGGACAAGGCCGAACATGATGTCGATCGCGACGATGCGGTCCTTGCCTTCCTCGATCGTGAAGTTGTTCAGCCACGCCATGTTCGGCGCGTCCGACGACACCCAGAACTCAGGCCGCGCGTCGTCGTACGAGTAGATCTCCGGCTCCTTGCCGTTCAGCTGGCATTCGTCCGGAATGCCATCGGCCTGGCAATCCGCGCTCGCGCCGCTCGAGATGTCGACTCCATCGGGCACGCTGTTTCCGTTGCAGTCCTCGCAGCTGTCGGGCACGCCGTTCGAATCGGTGTCGACCTCCGAACCCGTCGCGATCTCGCACGAGTCGGGGATCCCGTTCGGCTGGCAGTCGCTCGCGGCTCCGCTGGCGAGATCGCAGTCGTCCGGAACGCCGTTCGCGTTGCAGTCGTTGGTGGCAAGCTCGCATCCATCGGGAATCGAGTTCCCGTTGCAGTCGGCGGCGGTGCCATTGGCGATGTCGCAGGCGTCGGGAATGCCGTTCGCGTTGCAGTCGCCGTCGCGGAAGCTGCGCGCGCGGATCAGCCAGTTTCCCGTGATGCCGAAGCTGTCGATGAGGCCGAAGATTCCCGCCGCATCGAGGTCGTCCGGATCCGCGTCATCAAGCTGCGTTCCCGCCGAGACCCAGCTGCGGAGCGCGGAAGGGTTCGCGAAGTCGCGTGGCGCGGGGAACGGCCTGCTGACGGTCTGCGCGCCGATGAAGAACCAGGTCCCCGCCTCGCCGAGCACGAAGTCCGGCACGTCGACCGTGGTGAACTGGCTGGTTCCCGGGTTGACGGACTCCACCGTGACGGTGATGCGACGCACCGCATCCTCGGGATTGCCGTCGTTGTTGGGATCGGTCCAGACATGCACCGCGACGGTTTCGCCTGCAGGAATCCCCGATCCAAACGCGAGATCGACCGAGCGCAGGACCTCGCCGCCGGTCGCGACCTGGAACGCGTTCAGCCAGATGAAGTTGCCGATGGCGCTGTTCCCGACGCTGTCCTCCGCAATGCCATCGTCGACGCGCGAGATCACCGTGGGCCCGGCGCCCAGCTGGCACTCGTCGGGCACGCCGTCCTTCTGGCAGTCGTCGCTGGTTCCGTTGGAGATGTCGAGGCCATCGGGAATGTTGTTGTCGTTGCAATCCTCGCACTCGTCGGGAATCCCGTTCGCATCGAGGTCGGCGCTGGTGCCGCTCGAGATGTCGTTCGCGTCGAAGATGCCGTTGCCGTTGCAGTCGCTGAAGTACTCGATCGCGCCCATGTCGACCACCGGCGCGGGGCCGACGCCCGTGTCGGCGACGGAAGGCTCGTCGAAGCGACGCGCCCTGCCCTGCGCGTCGGTGGGCAGCTTCTCCGTGACATCGCCGTCGCCGTCGAGGTCGAATACGTCGGCCGGCAGCAGCGTCACGCTTCCAGCGTCGATCGCCCGCGAGCCTGAGCCGAGGCGCCAGTCGCCGTTGTCAGGGTTCACGAACTGCGGATCCACGCTGATGTTTCCCGCGCCCGGCGTGGCGGACGGAAGGCACGAGTAGGTCGCCGCGAGGCTTCCGACGAGGCCGTTCTGCCAGATCACCGAGTTCTCGATGGTGGTCAAGCCGTCGCTGCGCACGGCCACCGAACCGAGATTGTCGCTGCTGTTGGCCGTCAGCGTCGAGCCGCGCACGAAGACAGGACCTTGATTCGCGAGGATTCCCGCCGCCGTGTTGCCGGCGATGACGGAGTTGACGACGGTCACCGAGCCCGCGTTCGAGTAGATCACTGCGAACGAGGCGGCGTTCCCTCGAAAGCGACAGCCGACGACGGTGAAGGAGCCATCGATGCTCTCGAGCGCGGCACCGCCCGCGCCCGCCTCGTTGTCGATGAACTCGCAGGCGATGAAGCGCGGCGTACCCGTCTGGCCGAACCACGCGCCGCCGCTGTTCACCGAGACGTTGTTGATGAAGCGGCAGTTGCGGAACGTGCTGCTGCCGTTCAGCACGGCACCGCCATTCTCCTGCGCCACGAAGCCGTCGCGGATCGTGAATCCGTCGACGATGGCCGTCTCGTTGGTCGTGCCGCCGTTGATGATGCCGACGGTGCCCTGGCCGGTGAGGATGGTTTCGTTCGCGGCGATGTTGCGCTGCGAAAGCTGCGTCTCCGTGCCCGCGAACCCACCGTAGATGGCGAGGTTGTTCTTCAGGGTGAAGCGCGTCGAACCCGGGAAGTAGGTTCCCTTCGCCACCCAGATCTTCTTGATCGCCTGGTTCGAGTTCGCGGCGCCGACCGCGGTCTTGATGCTGTTGTACGCGGTGGCCCAGGTGGTGCCGTTGCCGCCCGCCGGCGCGTTGGCCCGCACGTAACGCGTGTCCGCCCCTTGGGCGAGGCACTCCGTGGCGGAGAATCCGAGGATGGCGTGGAGCACGACGGCGAGGGCGGCGAGGCGGGAGAGCATGGACTGGGGACGAGCGGTTCGTTGCATGACGGGGTTCCTGGGCGTGCGAATCGACCGCCGAAGGCCACTCAAGGGCCGACGACGCCGTGTGGATATCGCGGGCGCAGGAGCCGCAGACGCACCAAAGACGGAGATTTGCAGATTCTTGGAAAGAACGATTGCGCAGACGCACCTCATTGGGGGAGATGCGTGCCCCGCGTCTTCCCGCGTGTTCCACGACACCACAACCTGTTGTGGTCGGGCAACGCCATTGCACAAAATGTGGATATGTCCTCGCGGTCGCGTCGAAGAGATGGCTACCAGACGCTTTCCCCCCCACACCCGCGCCGCGTAGGCGCGGCCAACGGGCGGGGCCGGGTCAACCGAAGGAGTCACGTCAATGGACGCAATGAAGACCGTCAAGGGCTGGGTTCGCGAGTTCATCGATGTCGCGATTCTGTTCATCGCTGTCGGCGTCGTCGCGCAGATCATCTTCGGTTCGGAGGTTCCGTTCTTCTCCGGCATCACCAACAACCTGATGGACTTCATCAAGTCGCTCGGCAGCAACGGCGTCGTCGGCCTGATCGCGCTCTTCGTCATTGTCTGGGTGTTCACCAAGAACAAGACGCAGCAGCCGACCGGCTCGTGACGTGACATGACGGTGCCGGGCCACGGAGCGCCTTGCGCTTCACGTCCGAATCCGACGACAACGAAATCCCTCCGACCGGACGCGTGGCGAATCGCCGCGCGTCCGTCTTTTCCGAGTCGCCTGGCCTTGGTCGATCGGCGCGGCGAGCCCGCGCTGCGCGCCCCGCGCCGACACCCTGCCTATCGCGGCCGCAGCGTGCGCACGATGGGACGCTCGCGAATCAGGAACGCGTCCGCAAGCGCTTCATCGGCGCCGGCGAACCGCGCCGCGGCCTGGCACAGCGCGACTGCGCGCTCGTCGCCATCGCGGATGCGGCTATGCAGCAGCGCGCCGACCGGCTCGCTGGGCGCCGCGGTGCGCCACTGATCGGCGGAATCCATGCGGTCGCCGACGATGCGCGTCGCGCGCCAACGGTGCACCGCGCGCACGGCCTTGTCGCGCGTGGCCTGCGACGCGATCTGGATCGCATCGAGCAACGAGCCGGCGACTGGATCCATGCCGGGCGCACCAAGCATCGACTCGATCCGCGCGATCGCGGCGATCCGCGCCGGCTCGAGCTCCGGGCGCTCGAGGCGGCGCCAGCAGCGCTCGTACGCGAGCGCCACTTCGGGCCCGAGCACCGTCTCGATCTCGTCGACGATGCGGAACCGCAGTTCGACGGCGCCGGGCGCCGCGAGCTTTGCGCGCCAGAGCGGCAAACCGAACTCGGCGGCGCGTTCGCCTGAGGCGAGGATCCGAAGGAAGTCCGCGAGATTCTCGAGCATTCCCGCGCGCGCGGCATCCGCCTGCGCGATGAGCTCTTCCTCATGGGTCAGGATGAGCGCGATGGCGGCATCGCGCTCGCCCTCTGCGACATCCATCAGACGCGCGACGGCAAGCGGACTGGTGTGGCACTCGACCGTCGCGCCCGCGATCGCCTCGAGTTCTCCCCTGCCGGAGCGCTGCCCAAGCCCGCGCGAACCGATGCGGGCGAGCAACTCGAGCTCGAGCCGCGCCTCCGCGACCACCGGCTCGTCGCCCGACGCGCCCGCGATCCGCACCGCCGCGCCGATCACCCGCTCGTTCGCCGCGCGGTTCGCGGCAAGCGTCGCCGACATGGCGCCGCGCACGGTTCCCATGAGCTCTGCGACCGCGCTGCGCATCTGATCGCGGTCGCTGAACGGCTCGCCGCGGCGATCGATGCCGCGCACGACCTCCTCCACGCGCTTGCTCTGGATGCGAAGCGCTTCGGCCAATCGTCCGGTCTCGTCCGCGACGATCGCGTCGAACTCGACCTGGCCTTCGCCCTCGATCCCGAGACCCGCCGCGAGCACGCGGACGACCCGAGGCGAAAGCCCGCTTCCATACACCACGAGCTGCTGCGCGCCACCGGCGGCGGCGGTCAGCGCATCGGTGGCGTCGGCGGGGCTTGGATCGGCGAACCGCGGCGGGTCGTCGGCGAAGATCGCCGCGAACGCCGCGTCCTCGTCGGCCTGGCCGAGGTCGACGCGCACCGCCTGCCAGAACAGCCTGCCCGAGAGCCGATCATCGAGCTTCTTGCGCGCGCTCTCGATGATGGCGCCGGGCATCCCGGAAAGTTCCTTGTAGACGGCCATGCGCTCGGCGGGGTCGTCCGACCGAAGCCGCGCGCGCTTCGTGCGCTGGAGCTCGAGCCCGCGCGCCACGTCGGCGCGGAACGCCTCGATGAGCGCGGGCTCATCGGGCTTCGCGCGGGCGATCACGCGCTCGGCGAGCCGCGCGTACATCTCCATGGTGCGCGTCGTCGACATTCCTTCGTGGAGGTCTGCCTCGAGCCGCTCGATGAACTCGGCGCGCACGGCGTCGTCCACGATCGCGCGCGCGAACCGATCGCCCGCGTCGAGCAGCTTCATGCGAAGCGCCTCCGTGGTCTCGGCTCGCACGGCGCGCATCGCCTCGAGCCGGCGGTCGAGCGCGCGCTGGGCGCGGTCGACCTGCCGGCCGGCGCCATTCGGCGACTTCGCCCGCATGTCGCGCAGCGTCGCGTCGAGCGTCACGAACTCCTCGGCCCAGTCGAGATACGCCTTGGCGCGCTCGGCCGCAAGCCGCCGCGCGTCGCGTGCCAGCCCTCGGTAGATCTCGGTCGCCTCGGGAACCACGGCGTCGTCGCCGGCGTGCACTCCGACGCGCGAGAGTTCCTCGAGCGGACCGGGAAGCGGCCGGCCGTACTCGGCCCAGACCGCCGTCTCGCGCTGCCACTCGATCCGCGCGGAGAGCAACGCGATGAACCGATCCGCGCCATCGGGCAACTCGACGTCGATCCGCGCGATGAACGCCCGCTCGGCCAGCGCAAGCGCATCGTCGACCGCGCGCTGCGCCGACCGCCAGTCGAGCGCGTCGTCGGGGTCGAAGGCTCCCGCGCGCTGCGATGCCATGCTCAGCTCGACGGCGAAGGGCTCCCAGCGCTCGCGCGCGATCCGCTCGACCTCCGCGTCGTACTCCGCGTAGGCGGCGTCGATCGCCTTCCACCACGCGACGTCGAACTCCGGAATCCACTGCGCCGTGTCGCGCACGAGGTCGAAGCGCGCCGGAAGCGCGATCCGCTCGAGCTCGCTTCGCTCGCGGCCGCAGCCAACGACCGTCACGCCGGCGACGATGCACGCGGCCACCAGTGCGAAAAACCGCGCGGCCACGGCGGCCGTACGACATGGCTTCGATGGAACCGTGGCGCGCATCAGGGCAGAAGCGTACCGCAAGGATCGCCGCTTCCCAAACGGCGCATGGCTCACACCACGATGTTCACCATGCGGCCGGGCACCACGACCACCTTCTTCACCGCGCGGCCCGCGATCGCAGCAACGACATCGGCGTGCGCGAGTGCGAGCGCCTCGATCGAGGCGGCATCCGCCTTCGCGGGCACCATGAGGCGGGCCTTGATCTTGCCCTGGATCTGAACGGGCAGCTCGACCTCGTCGTCGACGAGCTTCAATGAGTCGACCGCGGGCCAAGGCTGGTTCGCGAGGCTCACGCGCATGCCGTCGTGCGTCGTGCCCGAGATCCCGAGCTTCGAGCCGATCTCGTCCGCGACATGCGGCGCGAACGGCCAGAGGATCGTGGCGAAGCGCGCGAGCTGGTCGCGCGTCAGGCCGCCATGCGTCGGGTCGGTCAGCGACTGCGGGCGCGTCGCGGCGTTCACGAACTCGATCATCGCTGCGATCGCGGTGTTGAACGACAGCTTCTCGATGTCGTCGGCGACCTTGTGGATCGTGCGGTGGAGCAGCTTCTCGAGCTTCGCGTCGGCGTTCGACGCGAGCAGGAGTTCGCCGGTCCTCTCGTCGACCGCGAGGCGCCACGCGCGCTGCAGGAAGCGGAACACGCCGACGATGTCGCGCGTGTTCCACGGCTTCGAGGCCTCGAGCGGGCCCATGTACATCTCGTAGAGCCGGAAAGTGTCGGCGCCGTAGTCGGCGATCACGTCGTCGGGATTGATGACGTTCTTCAGCGACTTCGACATCTTGGCGACGATCTGCGCCACCTTCTGTCCGGTCGCCGTCTCGACGAACTCGCCCTCGGACACCTCGCTCACCTGATCGACGGGCACAAGCGACTTGTCCGCGCGCTGGAACGCGTAGCTCGTGATCATGCCCTGGTGGAAGAGCTTGCCGAACGGCTCGGGCGTCGACACGTGGCCGAGGTCGAAGAGGATCTTGTGCCAGAAGCGCGCGTAGAGGCAGTGGAGCACCGCATGCTCGCTGCCGCCGACGTAGAGGTCGACGCCGCCGGTGTGGCAGGTCGCGGGGTCGTATGCGGCCGGCGCACCGGCCGCTGCGGCCGACTTCTTCCGCGACAGCATCCAGTAGCGCTCGGCCTCGGGCGACACCAAGTGCGATCCATCCTTCGGCGAGCAGTAGCGCAGGTAGTACCAGCAGCTGCCGGCCCAGCCGGGCATCGTGTTCGTCTCGCGGACGACTGCTGTGTTCGGCGCGAGGAGCGCGGGGTCGACGCCCGCGGCGCCTGCGGTCGTGTGCGTCCACTCGCGCGCCTTCGCAAGCGGCGGCTGCGGCGTGTCGCTCTCGATCGGCGAATAGTCGGCAAGCGGCGGCAGCACGAGCGGCAGTTGCGACGGCGAGACGGGGTAGTGATTGCCGTCGGCGTCGTAGACGATCGGGAACGGCTCGCCCCAGTAGCGCTGGCGGCTGAAGAGCCAGTCGCGCAGGCGGTAGTTCACGCGGCGCGTGCCGATCCCCTGCTTCTCGAGCCACGCGATGACGGACTGCTTCGCCTCGGCGGTCGCGAGGCCGTCGATCGAAAGCGTGCTCGGATTCGCGCTGTTCACCGCGCGGCCTTCGCCCGCGGTCGCTGCTTCGCCCGTGAACGGCGTGCCGTCGATCTCGACGACCTGCGCGATCGCGAGGCTAAACGCCTTCGCGAACTCAAAGTCGCGCTCGTCGTGCGCGGGCACGGCCATGATCGCGCCGGTGCCGTAGCCCATCAGCACATAGTCGGCGGTCCACACGGGAATGCGCGCGCCGGTCGCGGGGTTGATCGCGAAGAGGCCGGTCGCGCAGCCGGTCTTCTCCTTCGAGGCCTGGCGGTCGATGTCGGAGCGGTTCTTCGCCCACGCGACATATTCCGCGAGCTTCGTGTTCGACGGGTCGCGCGCGATCGCCTGCGCGACGAGCGCGTGCTCGGGCGCGACGACCATGTAGGTCGCGCCGAAGATCGTGTCGGGACGCGTGGTGAAGACGGTGAGCGCGTCGGCGGCGCCGCCGTCGATTGCGAAGCGGATCTCCGCGCCTTCGCTGCGGCCGATCCACTCGGTCTGCAGCGTGCGCGTCATGTCGGGCCAGTCGACGAACGCGAGGTCCTCGAGCAGGCGGTCGGCGTAGGCCGTGATGCGGAACATCCACTGCTTGAGCGGCATGCGCAGCACCGGGAACCCGCCGCGTTCGCTGCGGCCGTCGATCACTTCCTCGTTCGCAAGCACGGTGCCGAGCTTCGGGCACCAGTTCACGGTCTGCGTGCCGAGGTACGCGAGCCGGAAGGTGTCGAGATGCGCCTGCTGCTCGCGCTTTGTGCACGCGGACCAGTTCTTCATGGTCGGCTTCGTGGCGCCGCCGTCGACCGGAATCGCCGCGTTCTCGCGCGCAAGCTTCGCCTCGAGCTCCGCGATCGGGCGCGCCTTCTTCACCGACGGATCGAACCACGACGAGTACGCCTGCAGCCAGATCCACTGCGTCCACTTGTAGTAGTCAGGATCGATGGTCGCGAACTCGCGCGACCAGTCGTACATGAAGCCGAAGCGCCGCAGCTGGCGACGGAAGTTGTCGATCGCCTTCTTGGTCGTGACCTCGGGATGGACGCCCGTCTGGATCGCGTACTGCTCGGCGGGCAGGCCGAACGCGTCCCAGCCCATCGGGTGCAGGACATTGAAGCCCTTCAGGCGCTTGTAGCGGCAGAGGATGTCGGTCGCCGTGTAGCCCTCGGGGTGGCCGACATGGAGGCCCGCGCCCGACGGGTACGGGAACATGTCGAGGCAGTAGAACTTGGGCTTCGAGGCGTCGAAGCCGGGTTCACCGGGGTTCGGCTGGCGGACGCCGTAGCCCTTGCCATCCGGCCACGCAAGCGATGCCTGCCAGCGCTCCTCGAGCGCGTTGGCGTAGGCCGCGCTGTAGCGGTGCTGGAGTTCGTTCGCTTCCTGGGTGTGCTGGACCGACATAAGGGGCGGATTGTACGGGCGACTTGAACGGTCGCGGCGTAGCCGCGCGCTTTGGTGCTCGTATCGCCACAGGCCCCCGCCGCAAGCGGCGGAGGTGTCGATCCGTGTCGTCTCAGCCCGCCGCGATTCACTCGCGGCGAGGCTGGCCAGAGGGAGCGGCCGCAGCCGCGACCGCTCAATCCTCCGGCACTTGCGCCGGGATCTTGCCGCCCTTCGAGCGGTCGAAGTGCTGGAGGTGCTTCAGCGTCTCGCCTACGAGGTAGAACGAGCCCGTCACGCAGACGAGGTCCTCGCGGCTCACCGCGCGCGTGGCCATCTCGAGCGCCTCGGGCAGCGTCTTCGCAACCTGGCTCATCTTGCCGGAGCGCTCGTTGAAGAGCTTCTGCAGGTCCTCGGGGTCGGCCGAACGCGGCGTGTTCGCCGCGCGCGTGAAGATCACCTTGTCGGCGCCGAGGTTCACCTTGTCGATGAGCGCCGGCACATCCTTGTCGCTGCAGCAGCCGAAGACGCAGATCATCGAGTCGTACGGCACATGCGCGCCGACGCAGCGCATGAGCGCGCCGAGCGCGGCGGGGTTGTGCGCGCCATCGACGAGGACGCGCGGACGGTCCCACACGAGCTGCATGCGGCCCGGGACGCGCGTCGCGGCGAGGCCCGCCGTGATCTTGTCCTCGGGGCAGTCGAAGCCGACGGTCTTGAGGTGGTCGACGACCGCGAGCGCGAGGCCGCAGTTCGACGCCATGTGCTCGCCCGGCAGCGGCACCGGCAGGTGCTCGAGGCGCGAGGTCTTGGTGTAGAGGCAGACGCGCGTGTGCGGGCCGAGGTCGTCGGTCACGCAGAAGCGCGCCGAGTAGTCGATGTCCTTGTTCACGATCTTGAGCGGTGCACCGGCCTTCTCGGCGACCTCCGCGATCGCGCGCTCGATGTTCGGCTCGCTCTCGAAGATGAACGCCGGCACATCGCGCTTGAAGATGCCCGCCTTCTCGCGGGCGATCTCCTCGAGCGTGTTGCCGAGCAGCTTCATGTGGTCGAACTCGATCGAGGTGATGACGCACGCCTCGGGGCGGATGACATTCGTCGAGTCGAGGCGACCGCCGAGTCCGACCTCGACGACCGCGATGTCGACGGCCTGCTCGGCGAAGTGCTTGAAGCACAC
The DNA here is from genome assembly GCA_046337925.1 of bacterium. Taxonomy (GTDB): domain Bacteria; phylum Planctomycetota; class Phycisphaerae; order Phycisphaerales; family SM1A02; genus QWPT01. The sequence continues at coordinate 15,829 of JBKCZS010000092.1, forward strand.
GGCGGTCATCGCCTCGAAGAAGGTCGGCTCGACGCCGGCCTTCTCCGCGGCCTTCGCGACGCGCTTCATCAGGTCGGTGAAGACGGCCTTGTCGACCATCTGGCCGTTGATGAGGATCCGCTCGCGCAGATCGACCATGTGCGGGCTCGTGTAGATGCCGACGGTGTAGCCGCAGGCCTGCAGCATCGAGCCGATCATGTGGACGGTCGAGCCCTTGCCGTTCGTGCCAGCGACATGCACGGTGCGGATCTGCTTGTGCGGGTTGCCGAGCTTCGCGAGCAGCTGCTCCATGCGGTCGAGCTTGAAGGTCGTCTCGTTGTACTTCACCGTGCGCATGCGCTCGAAGTCGGTGCGCTCGAGGAGGTAGCGCACGGCGGCGCCGTAGCTGTTGATGTCGCCGGAGCCCTTCGGTGTGCGGCCTTCGGTCGAACGGTTCGAACGCATCTCGAGCGGGCGGACATTCGCGACCTCGACGGGGCGCGTTGCGCGGAGCCCGAGCTGGCGCGCAGGCGGCTCGTCGGACTGCTGGCGCGGCGTCGCGGCGGCGATGGCGCGGCGCGTCGACTCGGGCATCGCGTTCGAGGAGTTGTGTGCGGTGGCGGCTGCGGCCGCTGCTGCAGTCGCTGCTGCCGTCGCCGACGGCGAGGACTTCACAGCGGCGGACTTCACGGCGGCGGACTTCGCAGCGGCGGACTTCGGCTCAATCCCCGCGACCGGCTTGGCAACGGGCTTCGCCTCCACCTTCGGCTCGGGCTTCGCAGGGGCCTTCGGCTCTGGCTTCTTCGCGGCGGCCTTCTCTGCGGCCGATCCGGCTTCCTTCTGCGTCACCTTGCCGACCTTGATCGTGCCTCGCGGCTCGATCTTCGGGAGCCGCGATGGAGTTCGCGCCGAAACGACGCTGTCCAGCGGCTTGTCGGACGACTTCGAACCCCTGCCGGAACTGGCCTGTGCGCCACCAACCACCGACTTGCGACCCTTCGAATCAGATGCGGACGAGCCAGAAACGCTGCGCTTGCCGCGCGCGGATGAGTCCTTAGCCATAGACCACAGAGGATAGCGAAACGGCCGTTTTGAAGCAAATCTTTGTCCATAACTTTCGGTACAGAATGGGCTTATGTGCTTTCGGGCCTGCGGGGCGGGGCACGCTGACCCCTCGGCGACTTGCGGTCGCGACCCGCAACGGTCCCCGTGGCATCCTTCCGCGTGGCTACCTTCCTCGAATGGAACCCTCCGAACGGAAGCAAACCCTGGCGCTCGAGAGTTGGCGCGCGCTCCGCATCCTCAGCGAGTTTGTCGACGGCGTGGAGACGATGTCGCGCTATCCACCCGGCGTCGCGGTGTTCGGTTCCGCGCGGCTCAAGCCCGAGCATCCCTCGTACCAGCAGGCCGAACAGTGCGGCCGCATGCTGGCCGAGAAGGGCTTCACCGTCATCACCGGTGGCGGCCCCGGCATCATGGAGGCTGCGAACAAGGGCGCGAAACTTGCGGGCGGAACGAGCGTCGGGCTCAACATCGTGCTTCCGATGGAGCAGCGTCCGAACCCGTATCAGACGGTCGACATCGAGTTCCGCTACTTCTTCGTGCGCAAGGTGATGTTCGTGAAGTACGCGCGCGGGTTCATCATCTTCCCGGGCGGCTTCGGCACGATGGACGAGCTGTTCGAGGCGCTCACGCTCATCCAGACGCTCAAGATCGTGCCGTTCCCCGTCGTGCTCGTCGGCAAGGACTTCTGGTCGGGGCTCGTCGACTGGATGCGCAAGACGCTGCTCGACCAGTACGCGGCGATCAGCCCCGGCGACTTCGACATCTTCACGGTCACCGACAGTGTCGACGAGGCCGTGAAGATCGTGTGGGAGGCGCACATCGGCCAGCGCGTGGTCGCGCCGACCTTGCCGCGTTTCGCGACCGACGAGGAGGAGCGTGGCTCGGGCGACGGCACGCGCGGTGGACCGCGCCATCGCCGCCGCGGTGGCGACGCGTGGCATGAGAGCGCGATCTGACGCGCGCGTGGCTGTTGCATGAGGACGCCCGAAGACCTTCCGATCCAGCGCGTGCGCGATGCGATTCGCACCGCGGTTTCCGCGCGGAATCGGCTCGTCGTCGTCGCGCCGACGGGCTCGGGCAAGAGCACGCAGCTGCCGAAGTTCGTGCTGGATTGCCCCGGGGTTTCGGGCGATGTCGTGGTGCTCGAGCCGCGGCGGCTGGCCGCGCGCATGCTGGCGGCGCGCGTGGCGCAGGAGCTCGGCGACGAGCTCGGCGGAGTCGTCGGCTACGAGACGCGGCATGACCGCCGCGTGTCGGAGCGGACGCGCATCCGCTTCGTGACCGATGGATTGTTCGTGCGGCAGATGCAGCGCGACCCGGCGCTTGCACGCGTGGGCGCGGTGATTCTCGACGAGTTCCACGAGCGCTCGGTCGCGGTCGATGTCGCGCTCGGTCTCGTGAAGCTTGCGCAGGAGTCGCGGCGCAAGGACCTGCGCATGATCGTGACGAGCGCCACGCTCGAGGCGAAGCGGCTCGAGGGATTCCTTGCGTGCGAGACGATTCTTGCCGAAGGGCGCTCGTATCCGGTCGCGATCGAGCATCTCGCGCGCCCGTCGCGCGATGCGGCGTGGGACCTCGCGGGTACCGCGATCGAGCGCGTGCTCGACGCGTACGCGCGCGGCGAGGCGGATGATCCAGGGCATCTCTTGGTATTCATGCCGGGTGCGTACGAGATCATGCGCACTTGCGAGAAGGCGAAGATCGCGCTTGCACGGACGGGCGTCGCGGCCGAGGTGCTGCCTTTGCACGGCGCGCTGCCGCCCGACGAGCAGGATCGCGCGGTGAGCGCGGTCGATCCGGCGAAGCGGCGGCGCATCATCGTGTCGACGAATGTCGCGGAAACGAGCCTCACGATCGACGGCGTGCGCACGGTGATCGACTCGGGGCTCGCGCGCATTCATCGCTACGACCCGCTGCGCGGGCTCGACACGCTGCGCGTCGAGCCGATCTCGAAGGCAAGCGCCGAGCAGCGCGCGGGCCGCGCGGGGCGCACGGCGCCGGGGCGCGCGATACGGCTGTGGAGCGTCGCCGAGCACGAGCGGCGCGACGCGCACACGGTGGCGGAGGTCGCGCGCATCGACCTCGCGAGCGCGATGCTCGAGACGATGTCGCTTGGGGTCGACGATTTCGCGCGGTTTCCGTGGCTTGATGCACCCGACGCGACGCGCATCGATGAGGCGACGAAGACGCTGGCGACGCTCGGTGCGCTTGGCGACGGCGGGCGCGGGCTGACCGAGACGGGGCGCGCGATGGCGCGCGTGCCGGCGCATCCGCGGCTTGCGCGCGCGCTCGTCGAGGCTGCGCGGCTTGGGTGCGCGCGGCGCGTGGCGCGCATCGCGGCGGCGCTCAGCGACCGCGATCCGGCCGAAGGCGTCGGCGCGAACGCGCTGCTGTCGATTCTCGAGAAGGGCGATCCGCAAAGCGACGCGCTCGTGCGCGAGAAGCTGGTTGCGGCGGCGGAGGGCCGCGCGCTGCCGCCGTCGGCGGACCGGCTCGCGTGCCGCGAGGCGGTGCTGGTCGCCGACCAGCTCGCGCGCAGCGTGAAGGAGACGGGAAGCGACGCGTCGAACGCGGCGGTCGACGCGGCGCTCGTCGCGGGTTTCGTCGATCGACTTGCGTTCAAGCTTGAGCGCGAGCGGCCGCACTGCGCGCTTGCTGGGCGGCGGCGCGTCGAGCTTTCGAAGGAATCGCTCGTGCACGAGGCGGGCTTCGTGGTGGCGCTCGAGGTGCGTGAATCGGGCCCGGACCACGACCGGCTCGTGTCGATTCCCGTGGCGCACCCCGTGCCGCGCGAGGTGGTCGAGCGCGCGTTGCCGGCGGCGTTCAGCGCCGTCAAGGCGACCGCGTGGAACAAGGAACTGCGCGCGGTCGAGATGGCCGACGAAGAGCGGTTCCTCGACACGCCGATCGCGCGCAAGGCGCGGAGCGCGAAGCCGTCGCCCGAGGTCGAGCGCGAGCTCGTCGCGCGCATGAAGTCGGGCGAGATCAAGCTCGAGGGCTGGGAAGAGCACTGCGAGCCGTGGATCGCGCGCGTCCGCTGCGTGGCGGCGTGGTTCCCCGAGCGGAATCTGATCGCGTACACCGACGAGGATCTCGACATCATCCGCACGGAGATCGCGTCAGGCTGCGTGCGCGCGCGCGAGGTCGAGGCGAAGGCCGCGATCGATGCCGTGCGCGGCGCGCTGTCGTGGGAGGAGATCCAGTTCGTCGAGAAGATGGCGCCGGCCACGCTCGCGCTGCCGCGCGGCTACCGCATGAAGCTCGAGTACGCGGTCGGCGCCCCGCCGCGCGGCCGCGCGAAGATCCAGGACTTCTACGGCCTCGACGAGACGCCGAAGGTCGCGGGCGGGCGGGTGCCGATCGTGGTCGAGATCCTCGGCCCGAACTTCAGGCCGCTGCAGGTGACGCAGGACCTCGCGAACTTCTGGCGCGTGCTGTACCCGGAGATGCGCAACGAACTGCGCCGCCGCTACCCCCGCCACGAGTGGCGGTAGAAAAGGTGCACGGCACGTGCCGTTCAGTGCCTGGCACTGCACGGCACGTGCCAGGCACCGGGCTCGCACCGAGCGGGCCATCCGTGCGCGGGCTCCGCAAGTGCCTGTTTGAAATAGACTTCCGACAAGGCGCATGGTGCACGGCACGTGCCGTGCAGTGCCTGGCACTGCGCGGCACGTGCCGTGCACCATTCGCGATTCGCGCGCGGGCGGGCGCTGCGCGCCGTGCAGGTCGCGCCATCCACCCCGCCTCTCCGTATCGCCATGAGCGGCGCCCGCAAGCCGCCGCCGCTTCGTCCTGCCTCACCCGCCGAAGCGCTTGCGCACATCGCCGAGGAACCGAACGATCTGCCCCTGCTCCTTCGGCGTCGACGCCTTCTCGACATCGCTCTCCCAGAAGTCGAGGAACCGCATCGCGCCATCCTCGGTCAGGCTCGGCATCCGCTCGGGCGGACGCTCCGCCGCGCGCTCGCGGCCGCGTTCGCCCTGCGCGCGCAGGTCCTTCAGCCGCTCGTCGTCGGTCTTCTCGCTGTCCTTGCCCGTCGCGATGCGCTCGCCCGTCTTGATCCACTTCACCATCCACTCGTCGATGTACTTGCCGCGCTCGCTCTCGGGCAGCTTGAAGTAGTCGTCGGCGCCCTGCGCCAGGATGTCCTTCGCCAGCACGCGCGCGTTCTGCGTCGCCTGCTCGCGCGCGGGGCCTGCAAGTCCCGCGAGGAACGCAGCCATCGTGGCGCTGTCGGCCTGGTCCATCCCGCGGAAGCGGTCGGCCAGCTCGCGCAGGAAGCGGATGCGCTCCTCGACCGGCAGCTGCGAGAAGTCGTCGAGCGCGAAGTAGCCCAGCACATCGTCGACCGGCGAGTCGAAGATCGACGGCGGCGGACGGAAGCGGACCTCGACCCACCAGTAGACGCCGTAGCCGGCGAGGCCCGCGAGCGCGAGCACGCCGAGCGTGCCGAAGATCTGGCGGCGCTTCGATTCCCACGCCTCGCGCAAGGCGTCGTCGGCGCGGTCGCGGATTTCGGTGATGTTCTCGATCAACGACATGTATTTGCCTCGGTTCTCTTCAAAACGACCTGCCGCCACCGCGTCTCAACCGCCTCCGCCGTCGCCGGGTTCCTCGAACGGCTCGCGCAGGATGCCGACGCTGCCGTCGATGTAGACCGCGTTGCGCGGCACGCGGCTTCCGATCTGGTGGCGGTCCACGCTGTCGATCAGGATCGCGAACGCATTCGGGCTCTGGTCGTACAGCGCGCCCACGAGCTTCGCCTCGGCGTCGCGGCGCTGGCGCTCGCGCATGCGCTCGTTCAGCCCCGGGTTGCCCATCGACGCAGCCATCAGCGTCGCCACCTGGATCTGGACCTGCGGCGAGTAGCGCAGCAGGCCCGGCACATAGAAGTAGCTGGTGCCGGCCGCGAGCGAACCATCGGTGTCGAGGTCGGCCGGGCAGAACCAGCACTTGCAGTCCTGCTCGACCACGCCCGCGAGCACCTCGACCAGACCGCCGACAGGCCCCTCGGGCGTCGACGCGGGCAGGAAGTCGCACATGGGAAGCAGGCCCTTGATCGACGCGCGGTAGATCTCGATCGAGCCGTGGAGGCTGCGCAGGTTGCTCTGGCACGAGACCGACTCCGACTCGCGGCGCACGCCGGAGATGGTCGGCACGATGAGCGACATCAGGATCGCGATCACGCCGATGACCGCGAGCATCTCGACAAGGGTGAACCCCCGCGCGGAAGAGCGCGACGGCCGTGGGCGAGGACGGTGGGCTTGGACGGAATCCATCGGGAACCTTCGGGGTGCCTGTCTATCGACCATCCTTGGGGCGGATGCACAGATGCTACGGGGACGCCCCGTGATTCACCAACCGTCGGTCCGACAGGCAGGTCCAGTTCGCAGCGAAATCCCGTGGCAGATGCGCAAATCGGGGCTGGAAACCGCTCTTCGGCGACTTCGGGGACCCGTTCAGCCGGCAAACATCGCCTCGACAAACGCCTCGGGGTCGAACGGCTGGACATCCTCGGGCCGCTCCCCGACGCCGACCAGCTTGACCGGCACATCGAGTTCCTCGCGGATCGCCACCACGATCCCGCCCCGCGCGGTTCCGTCGAGCTTCGCAAGGAAGATTCCCGTCACGCCGGCGGCCGCCGCAAAGAGCCGCGCCTGCTGCACCGCGTTCTGCCCGCTCGTCGCGTCGAGGACGAGCAGCACCTCGTGCGGCGCGCCCGGGATCTTCTTCGCGAGCACATTGCGGATCTTCGTCAGCTCGCGCATCAGGTTGTCCTGCGTGTGCAGGCGCCCCGCGGTGTCGACGAGCAGCACATCGCTCCCGCGCGCCAGCGCCGCGTCCGCCGCGTCGTACGCGACCGCCGCCGGATCGGCGCCCGCCTTCCCCTTCACGATGTCGATCCCGAGCCGGTTGCTCCACTCGGTGAGCTGCGCGACCGCGCCGGCGCGGAAGGTGTCGGCGGCCGCCAGCAGCACGCTGCGCCCCTCGTCCTTCAGGCTCTTCGCGATCTTCGCGACGCTCGTCGTCTTGCCGACGCCGTTCACGCCGACGACGAGCACCACCGTCGGCTTCGCGGCCGCCGTCGCGATCGCGCGCGACTGCGCAGGCCAGCGCACCTTCAGGCTCGCCTTCAGGTACTCGAGCGCATCCTCGCCGCGCGCCACGCGCCCCGAGCGGAACTCCTCGCGCAGCCCCGCTGTCAGCTCGCGCGCGGCCTTGACGCCGACATCCGCCGCGATCAGCCGCGACTCGATCTCGTCGATCAGCTCGTTGCTCAGCGTGCGCCCAAGCAGAAGCGAACGCAGCTGACCGCCGATCGCCTCGGCGGTCTTCTGCAACCCCTTCTTGATCGCCGCAAACGCCGAGCGAAACAGGCTCATTGCGCCTTCTCCGACGCCCCCGACTTCGCGACGCGGTCGAGCACCGCGTTCACGAACGCGCCTGATTTCTCGGTCGAGAAGGTCTTCGCAAGCTCCACGCTCTCGTCGATCGCGACCGCGACCGGGTCGCCCGCGTGCGTGAAGCCGTACCAGCCGAGCCGCAGCGCATTGCGGTCGATGACGGGCTGTCGATGCACAGGCCACTCGGCCGTGAACGGCCGCACCGCCTTGTCGGCGTCGTTGCGGAACTCCCACACCATCGATGCGAGCGAAAGCCCCGCCTCGATCTCCTCGCGGCGCGCGGCGATGCGCTCGGGGTCGCGCGCCTCGAGGCGCGCAGCCGCGGTGGAAAGGTCCGCGCCCTCGCCGTCGTCACCAAGCTCGTCGACGCTCTCGAGCGCCGCGCGCACGGCGGCGAGATCGCCCGCGAGACCGCTGTCGAACTGGTAGAGCGCAAGCAGCGCGTAGCGCCGGTCTGGCCGGATGGAGCGCGATCGTCCGCTCACGCGGGCCTCCCGAGCGGAATCCGATGGATGCGCTGCACGGCGTGCGCGGCGATGAGCGCCGCATGCATCGCCTCCTCGCCCTTGTTGCCCTTGCTGCCGCCCGCGCGCGCCAGCGCCTGCTCGTGCGTCTGGCAGGTCAGGACGCCGAATGCGACCGGCTTGCCGGTCCGCGCGGTGATGTCGGCGAGGCCGTTCGCCACCGCCTCGCAGATGTAGCGGTCGTGGGTGGTCTCGCCCGTCAGGATGCAGCCGAGGCAGACGACGGCGTCGAGGTCCGCACGCGACGCCAGCGCGTGGGCGATCGCAACCAGCTCGAACGACCCCGGCGCATCGACCAGGACGAGGTCGTCCTCCTTGCCACCCGCCTCGAGGAAGGCGTTGCGCGCGCCCTGGTGGAGCGGGCCGGTCACATCGCTGTGGTAGCGGCTGGTCGCGATGCCGACGCGGAGACCGCGGGCATCGGTGGCGAGGGGAACGGCGGTGTGCATGGGGCGGCAATGGTACGCGCCCCCGCGCTGGGCGGGGAGGAAGGAAGCGACCCGTCCGCACCGATACGATGCGCTCCATGCGCGCGCTCGTCCGTAGAACCATCGCCTGGGCCGAAGTCTCCCGGCTTCCGGTCGCGTTCGGGGCGGTCGCGAATGTCTGGCTGATGGTCCTCCTGGCCCGCACCGAAGCGGCGCGCGCGGCCGAAGGCACCGCCACCGCCGCCGCGAGCACCATCGGCGGGCTCAACCCGATCCTCGCCCTGATCGCGGCCGCCGCGTTCGCGACCGGCTTCATGGCCTTCGGCGCGGCGCTCAACGATGTGCTCGACGCGAAGCACGACAGCGCCTTCGCCCCCGACCGCCCGATTCCGTCGGGCTCGCTCTCGACGCGCCGCGCGTTCCACATCGCGTTCGCCGCGCTGGTGGTCGGCGTGCTCGGAACGATCCCCTTCGGCGCGATCGCGATCGGCGGCGCGATGGCGCTCGCGATCGTCGTGCTCGCCTACGACGCGTTCGCCAAGCACATCCCGGCGCTCGGCATCGTGCTCGCGGGCCTCGCCACCGCGCTCTCGATGGTGGCGCTCTGCCCCGACACGCCGTCGCTCGTTCCGGTCTGGCTCGCGATGAGCCAGACCATGGGCGTCGGGCTCGCCGCCTACCTTCTCGCGGAGAAGCGCCCCAAGCTCACGCGGCGCGCGGTCCTCCTCGGCGCGCTCGGCTGGCTGTTCTGGAGCGCGGTGCTCTTCTATCTCGCCGTCGACCGCAACGGCGGCCCGCTCATTCCCAGCTGGTACGACCGCTCGATGCTGCTGGCGCCGGTGGCGGCGCTCTTCACCTGCGCGGCGTTCGCGTTCTGGAAACTGAGGAATGTCCGCGGCCTGCGCGCAAGCGAGAAGCTCCTCCGCTACGGCAGCCTGTGGAAGGCGATCGTCGCGGCCAGCTGGCTGGTCGTGATCGGCCGGCACACCGAGGCCGCGTGGGTCGCGGGCATCGCGGTGGGACTCGCCGCGCTGTTCGCCCTCCTCCGCGAGATCGGCCCGCAGATCGCGGCGCCCGTCGGCTGGCGGTCGTAGTTTCCGCTGCGCCGCGGCCGCCCCGCCTTCGGTATCCTGCGCCCCGTGCCGCACTTCCCGCTCCGACGACACACCGTCTGCCTGCTTGCGACCACCTCGCTCGCGGCCGCGGTGTCGATGGCGGCGCCTGCCGTCGCGCAGACCCCCGCCGCGTCCGAGACCCCCGCGCCGACCGCGCGACGCTCGATCGACGGCACGACGCTCGGCGGCTTCGTGCTGCCGACCAAGCCGATCGCCAGCGGCTGCACGCTCTCGGCCACGCGCGTCTGGAAGTGGAAGAACGACGACACCCAGCGGCTCTACCTCGAAGGCGATGTGCGCGCATCGCTCGGCGGCTATTCGTTCAGCGCCAAGCGCGCCACCGTCTGGATCAACCGGCTTCCGATCGGCGACGAGACCGCGACGCAGATCGCCATCTGGTTCGAACGCGCCGACGAGCCCACGCGCCGCGCCGGCCTCGGCGCAAGCGGCCGCGACCTCCTCGTGACCTCGAGCTACCTCGGCGAGACGAAGCTCTCCGCCGTGGTGACCGAAAGCGGCGTCGCAAGCGACCGGGCCTTCATCGGCGCGGGCGAAGCGCGCCTCGCGCGCTACCTGCGCACGCTCACCCGCGACATCGCCGCCGGCACGCAGGCGCTCGGCACGCAGCCGGTCGTCGACATCCGGACCACCGTCGAGGAAACGGCGCCGCAGCCGGGCGGAAGCCTCGCCGAGGCCGCCATCGCGCAGTCGGCGCTTCCCGACGCGATCGCCGTCTCGGCGCCCGCAGCCACCCCGCTTCCGATCTTCAGGCCCGAAGGCACCGTCGCGTTCTCCGCCGACTCGATCGTCCTCGACGAGAAGCTCGACCGCATCGCCGTGCAGGGCATGGTCGAGCTCGAGTACCTCTCGACCGCAGGCGGCGCCGAACGCAACCTGCAGCTTTCTGCCGAGCGCGGCGTGATCTTCCTCGTGCCCGGCGGCCTCAGCCAACTGCGCACGGGAACGCGCAGCCTCGATGCGAGCGTCATCGCGGGCATCTACCTCGAGGGCGCCGTGCAGGCGTCGGACGGCGACTACTCGGTGCGCGGCGCACAGGTCTACTACGACCTCGCCGAGAACCGCGCCGTGATGGTCGACGCCGTGCTGCGCACCTACGACCGCCGCCGCAAGGATCTCCCGATCTACACGCGCGCCGCCGAACTCAAGCAGGTCGCGGCCGACCAGTGGACCGCCGACACCGCCACGGTGTCGACGAGCGAGTTCTTCACGCCGCACCTCTCGATCGGCGTCGACCGCGTCACCGTCACGCAGCAGCCGGCCGACCCGACGCTCGGTACGCCGGGCGGCGTCTATGTGAGCGCGGAAGGCGCGGGCATCGAGATCGGCGGCAAGCGCTTCATCCCGCTCCCGGGCTACGAAGGCCGCGTCGACCGCATTCCCGTCCGCTCGATCGAGGCCGGCTACGAGGAGTACCGCGGCGTCGAGATCGGCACCGAGTGGGATCTCTTCGCGCTTGCGGGCATCGCGCCCGTCGCGGGCCTCGACGCCGAACTCGCGGTCGACGCGTTCACCGACCGAGGCGCCGCCATCGGCACCACCTTCACGCTGACCGACTCGCTCGGCACCGGCGTCATCGACCTCTACGGCCTCTACGACGCCGGCGGCACCGACCAGACGAGCGCCGGCGGCCTCGTCGAGGTCGATTCGGGCGCGCGCGGCATCGTCGACGCCGAATGGCAGACGGCCCTGTCGAGCGCCTTCAATCTGCAGACGCAGTTCTCGTACATCTCCGACGAGACCTTCGTGAGCGCGTGGCGGCAGGAGGACTTCGACAACCGCCGCGAGTTCGAGACGAGCGTCTATCTCAACGGGATCAGCGACAACACCGCATTCTCGACGCTGCTGAAGTACGACCTCAACGACTTCATCTCGAACTCGTACCTGCTTGCGAGCCGCGGCTATGTCGTCGACAAGCTGCCCGAGATCTCGTATCGCCGCTACGGCGACAACATGTTCGACGGCGTGACCTGGACGCAGCAGTGGTCGGCCAACATGATGTCGCTGCGCCCGACCACGGGCACGCCGAACTCGCTCGGCGTTCCCGGCGGCGCGTGGGGCGGCGCGATCGGCGCAGCGCAGTCGGTCGAGGACGCGTATCTCGCGGCGGGCTACGACGACAACCTCGTCTCGCGCCTCGACACGCGCCACGAGATCAGCGTGCCGCTCTCGAACGACTGGATCACCGTCACGCCGTTCGCCACCGGCGAGGCGACGGGCTACCTCCTCGACGAACTCACGCAGTACACCGCGGATGTCGACACCCTGCGCTTCCAGGCCGGCGGCGGCGTGCGCGGCTCGATGCGCTTCGTGCGCGTCGACGACATGGTGCAGAGCCGCCTGCTCGACCTGAATCGCCTGCGCCACATCGTCGAGCCGTACAGCACCGCGTGGGCGGGCTGGGACTCGAACGACGAAGGCGCGCTCCCGATCTACGACCAGGACTACGAAGGCACGACCGGCGGCGCGGCCGTGAACCTCGGCGTGCGCAACACCTTCCAGACGCAGCGCGGCGGCTCGGGCGCGTGGCAGTCGGTCGACTGGTTGAAGCTCGACCTCGGCCTCGTCGTCAACGACGCGGCGAGCGACTTCACGCCGCAGCCGGTGAATCCGCTCGATCCGAACTCGAGCCTGCGCTGGACGCAGTCGCCAATGCCTGCGTTCTACACCTTCCGCCCCGAGCTTTCGCAGTGGGGAAGCCACGGCTACGGCGCGATGGTGTGGCAGCTCAGCGACTCGCTCACGATGGGCGGCACGATGAACTACCTGTTCGACGACCAGGTGTTCGTCACCGACGCGGACAGCGTGCTGCCGAACCTCGCGCGCGGCTCGCTCGGCTTCGAGATGCGGCACAACCCCGTCGCGAGCACCTATGTCGAGTACCGCTACCTCGCGCCGACGAACTCGGAACTGCTGCAGGCGGGCTTCCTCTACCGCGCGGGCAAGCGCTACCTGCTCGCGTTCAGCCCGCAGTACGACCTGCAGGCCGGCGAATTCCGCGCGGTCTCGGGCTCGGTCACGCGCACCTTCCCCGACTTCGACCTGAACGCGAACGCCGGCTACGACCTCATCGAGGACAACACCTTCGTCGGGCTGTCGCTGTCGATCCCCGCAGGCTCGCGCGCCTCGCGCCAGAACTTCGGCGCGTACACGCCGTCGATGAGCGGAACGCGGTGATTTGAGCGCCCGCCGTTTGATTTGAGCGCGCGCCTACTTCGCCGTCGGCGCGGACGGCGTCTTCGCTTCCTTCATCTTCAGCTCCCACGCCTCGCGGCGGGCCTTGCGCTCGGCGCGCTTGGCCTCGCGGCCGGCCGCGTCGCGCTCGGACTTCGTCTTGCACTGCTCACGCCACTCCGCGGAGATGCCCTCGCGCGCCGTCGTCCACGCCTTCGCGATCGAGTCGCACTTCGCATCCCGCTCGCCGCTCCGGTCGCGGTCGACCGCCTCGAGCCACAGGCAGCGATTCTCCTCCGTCCACGCCGCGTGCGACGGCGGAATCGCATGGATGCGGAGCACCAGCAGGGAGAGCGCGGCGCAGATCTTGTCGACGCCGGTGCCCTGGCCAGGCTGCCCGGTCTGCTGTGCCATCTGCTCGCGAAGCTTCGCGAATCCACCGAGTCGATGCGATGCGAGATCAAGCAGAGTGACGATCGAGCCGAGCGTGTGATCGGAGAGCGACTCGTCGCGGAAGCCGGCAAGACGGTGAATCGCATCTGCGACCGCCTGTGGTTCGGGCAAGAAGATCTCGGCACCCTTGCGCCCATATCCGCTCAGACCCGCGAGCGCGATCACTTCAGGTGCGCTGAATCGCTGCGGCACGGAGTCTCCACGCGCAGCGATGGCCGCGTACGCATCCGCAAGCTCCAAGTAAGACCGGGCAGCGGCGAGGCGCTGGTCCTCGGGAACATCCGTGCCGGTTGCAAGGCCTGAGATCGCGAGAAAGATGCCGTCCATGACCGGCTGCGATCGAAGCAAGGCCACGCTGTCGGGGTCGGACAGAAACGCCACGGCCTCTTCCGTGACCCGTTCGAGCGTCGTGAGGCCATCCTCCTCTGTCCACCCTGGCAACCCCGCCTCAAGCGCTTGCCGCGCCGTTGCCGCCATGCCGGTCGCGTACGCAAGCGACACGCTCGGTGGGAGACTCCCCAGCCGCTCGGCCACCCTCCCAGGGCCATCGGCAGCGCATGCTAGTTGCAGCATCAACCTTGAATCGTCGTGATATTGCCCGATGGTCCGCTGAGGAGAGTCTGCAGCGGGCGGCTGGCACACGAGCCGGCTTAACTCCCCGACCAGCACCTCGGGCGCGCCGCCCGGAAGCGGCGGACGGCCACTTGTCAGCTCTCGCATCGCACGGAGTCCATCGGTCCGAAGGGATCCAGCCTCCGTCTCGCGCTGTCGGTAGAGCACATAAGGGTCGCGCTTCCAGTGCTCCACCAGCCGCTGTGCGACGAGATCGAGCTGCTCGGGTGGCAGCGCCCACGCCTTGTCGGCCGCGCCCGACTCGCTGCGCAGCAAGGCATCGACCGCGCGCGAAACCTCGGCGGGATCCTGAACCGGCGGTGCGGCGAACAGTGACGCGGCGACGACGAAGGCGATCGCGCCCGCAGCTCGTCGCGCGCGCGCCACTGACCAGATCATGTTCCTGCGGTCCGGCATGTGCTTCTCCTCATCTGCGGCCAACCCCCCGCCATCCAACACGCTCAGGCGTCGAACGACTGGTTCGCAGGCAGCGCAAAACCGATCGAATCCGCGCCCGGCTTCGTCAGCCTGCGGCCCTGGCGCGTGCGCGCGAGATAGCCGAGCTGCAGGAGATACGGCTCGACCATGTCCTCGATCGTGCCGACATCCTCGGCGAGCGTCGCCGCCACGGCCTCGACGCCGACGGGGCCGCCGCCGTAGATCTCCGCGATCGCGCGCATGTACTTGCGGTCGAGCTCGTCGAGCCCGCGTTCGTCGATGCCCTCGAGCCTGAGCGCGCCGTCGACCGCGGCGCGGTCGGCCCGGCCCGTGCCGCGCACGGCGGCGAAGTCGCGCACGCGGCGCAGGAGGCGGATCGCGATGCGCGGCGTGCCGCGGCTGCGCGCGGCGATCGCGTCGAACGCGTCGGCCGTGATTCCCTGCATCGACAGGATGCGCGATGCGCGCTCGAGGATACCGACGAGGTCGTCGTGCCCGTAGAACTCGAGGTGATGCGCGATCCCAAAGCGGCTGCGCAGCGCCTGCGTCAGGAGCCCCGCGCGCGTGGTCGCGCCGATCAGCGTGAACGGCTTGAGCGAGATCGTGACCACCCGCGCATGCATACCCGAATCGAGCGTGAAGTCGATGCGGCGGTCCTCCATCGCGGGATAGATGTACTCCTCGACCGCGGCAGGCAGGCGGTGGATCTCGTCGATGAAGAGGACATCGTTCTCCTCCATCTTCGTGAGCGTGCCGACGAGGTCGCCCGCCTTCGACAGCGCGGGGCCGCTGGTCACATAGGCGCGCGAACCCATTTCGTTTGCGATCACATGCGCGAGCGTCGTCTTGCCGAGGCCGGGCGGACCGTGCAGCAGCACATGCTCCATCGCTTCGCCGCGCGACTTCGACGCCGTGAGCGCGATCGTGAGCCGCTCGACGAGCGCCCGCTGCCCGACATACTCGCCAAGCGACCGCGGACGGATCTCGAGCGTCTGCGGATCGAGATCCGACTCGGCTTCCGCCACCTGCGCCGACTGCGAGACGATGCGCTCCTTCGCCATGCGCGCAGGATAGCGTTGTTTGAGCGGCCGCCGCTGCGGCGGCGGCCTTTGGTGTTGTCCACGCCAGAGCCAGCGCCTGCCGCTGCGGCGGCGGCCCTCACTCTTCGAACCAGCACCTACGCCGACGAAATCTCGGCGATCTGCCCAAGCCGCTGCCGCAGCATGGGCAAGCGCTCCTGGCTCGCCCAGTCGCCGGGAAGATGGGCAGGCAGCGCATCGAGAAACGCGGGGTTCCGCAGGAGCTTGTGGAATCTCGATGCGAGGTAGCTGCGCAGATCAATCGGGCTCGACCGACACTCGGAGAGCAGCGACTCGCGGCCGTCGACCACCGCCAGAGCGTCGCCGAGATCGTGGCTGCACACAAAGTCGCCGTTGCCGCGACCATCGAAAGCCTCGAGCTTCGTTCCGATGAACGCCGGCGCCGTGATGAGTCGGATCCATCGTCCGCTCGGCAGCGACTCGCGTGTCGCGGTTTCGAGTGCCAACGGATACCAACGGTTCGAGAAGCCGAGCACATCTTCCCGTGCCGGCATCGCGTCGACGGTGACCGATCCGATGCGCCAGCGGCAGATCGGCGCGCCCTCGCGGGTGTCGTGTACGAAGCCGCGCGCGCAGCCTCGCCTCGAACTCGTGATGATCGGCGAGCGCGATGGCGCCAAACACGAGATCGACATCCTCGGTCGGGCGGATCGCAGGCGCCGCCGGATCAGTGACGAGCAGACCCGCGACCGCTCCGCCGACAAACACCGCGTCTGCCAGCAGCTCTTCACCGAGCCGCTCGGCGACAAGATCGAGCATCGCGACATTGGGATCGCGCGCGTCCATCGGGGTCATCGCGCGCGCGTCTCCGACGGCCGCAGCCGCTCCTCAAGCAGCTTGAGCGCCAAGGAGCGCTCCCTCGCACTGCCATCGCGCACGGCGTCGAACAACGCCAGCAACTCGTAGAGCGCGGCGGTGCGCAACGCCGCGTCCGGCACCGATGGATCGAGAGGATGTATAGCCAACCCACGGGCGGTCCCGCGTCGATGAGGCGACACCGGCGGCGGAGCGCCACCG
>JBKCZS010000093.1:0-9349 GCA_046337925.1 bacterium
GTGCCAGTCGTGGATGTCCATCACGCCGTCGACGGCGGTGTCGCCGACCTCGTTCGTGGCGCCGTGGCTCAGGCCGCCCTGCACGCCGCCGCCGGCCATCCACATGGTGAAGCCCTTGGCATTGTGGTCGCGGCCGTCGCCGTTCTGCGCGTACGGCGTGCGGCCGAACTCGCCGCCCCAGAGGACGAGCGTGTCGTCGAGCATGCCGCGCTGCTTGAGGTCCGCAAGCAGCGCCGCGATCGGCTGGTCGATCTCGCTGCACTGCTTCCCGAGCTCCTCGCGCAGGTTGCGGTGCGTGTCCCATCCGCCATGGCTCACCTCGATGAAGCGCACGCCCTTCTCGGCGAGGCGACGCGCCAAGAGGCACTGCCGCGCGAACGCGTCGGTCGGCTCCTTGCCGACGCCGTACATGTCGAGCGTCGCCTTCTTCTCGTCGGAAAGATCGACGAGGTCGGGCACCTCGGCCTGCATGCGGAACGCAAGCTCGTAGCTCTCGATCACGCCCTCGAGCTCGCGGTCCTCTTTCTCGCGCTTGAGGCGCTCCTTGTTGAGCCGCTGGATCAGGTCGAGCTGCTCGCGCTGCGCCTTGACGCCGAAGCGCTCGTTGTCGATGTGCGGGATCGGATCGGTCGACTGGTTCGCGCGGCCGTTGCCGAGGCGCACCGGCGTCGCCTGGTAGCTTGCGGGCAGGAACGCGCTGCCATAGAGCTGCGCGCCGCCGTTGTCGCCGCGCGGATTGATGGCGACGAAGCCCGGCAGGTTCTCGTTCTCGGTGCCGAGGCCGTAGAGCGCCCACGCGCCCATCGACGGCCGCACGAACTGGAACGAGCCGGTGTGGAGCTGGATCGACGCCTGCGCGTGCGCGGGAATCTCGGCCTTCATGCCGCGCAGGAGGCAGAGATCGTCGGCCTGCTTCGCGAGGTTCGGGAAGAGCTCGCTGATCCAGAGCCCCGACTTCCCCGACTGCTTGAACTTCCACGGACTTCCGAGCAGCTTCGCGTTGCCGCGGAAGGTCTTGCCGTCCATCGCGGTGAGTTCGGGCTTGTAGTCGAAGGTGTCGACATGGCTCGGGGCACCCGCCATGCAGAGGAATATGATTCGCTTCGCCTTGGGTGCGAAGTGCGGCTTCTTCGGGGCGAGCGGGCTCTTCGAATCGTCGTCGCCGACGAGGAGCGACGGGAAGCCCGACGCGCGCGACGCCATCGCCGCGAACGCGACCGAGCCGAAGCCGCAGGCGGCAAGTCGGAGCATCTCGCGCCGCGAGAGCGCGCTGGGAAGGCGGTTGTTGCAGAGGTCGGACATGGTTGACTCGGTGAGGCGGGTCGGAGATCGGTCGGGAGATCGGTCGGGAGATCGGTCGGGGGATCAGTCGGGGGATCAGTCGGGAATCAGTCGACGGAACGGAACTCGCCGCTCAGGAGGAGCGCCTGGCAGAGCGCGGAGTACGCGGGGTGCTTCGGTGCGGCAGACTGCGCTCCGCCCGCCGGCGTGGCGCGGGCGGCGTCCATGCGCGCGCGTGCGCGTTCGCGGATGTTGCCGCGTCGCGGCTCGGGCTGGGCGTCGCCCTTCCCAGCCGCGGCCTGCTCGCGGGCGTGCGCCGCCTTGAAGTCGTCGAGGAACTCGCGGCACGCGCGGATCTCGGCGCCCGTCGGCTTGCGGCCGTAGGCAAGCTCGAACGCGAGCGTGATGCGCGCGGCTTCGTCGGAAGCGCCCTCGACCACGCGTGCGGCGAACGCATCGGCGATCCGCGCGATCTCGGCGCTGTTCATGAGGTACAGCGCCTGCGTCGGCACATTGGTCACATCGCGCTGGCCGGTCACGAACGCGGGTTCGGCGAAGTCGAAGACCTCGAGCGACTCGGGGACGCGGTCGCGCGCGATCGGCAGGTAGACGCTGCGATGGTTGTCGGCGTTGCCCGAGATGTACGACATGAGCCGCTCCTGCTGGGGCCCGCGCATGCCGCCTTCCGTGAACGCGATGCGCGACCCGGTCGGAGCGCGCAGGTCGAGAAGCCCGGCGGCGAGCAGCATCGAGTCGCGGATCGCCTCGGCCTGCAGCCGCTTCTTCGGCATGCGCCAGAACAGCGTGTTGTCGGGATCGATCGATGCGGCGTGCTCGTCGAACGCGCTCGACATCGCGTAGGCGCGGGAGAGCATGATCTCGCGGATCAGCGCCTTCGTGCTCCACCCGTTTGCGATGAGGCGGGACGCGAGGTGGTCGAGCAGCTCGGGGTTCGCGGGCTGCTGCCCGCTCATGCCGAAGTTGTCGGGCGTCGGCACGAGCCCCTTGCCGAACAGATGCAGCCAGACGCGGTTTGCCCACACCCGGGCGGTGAGCGGATTCTCTTCGTCTGCGATCCACTCGGCGAACTCGAGGCGACCGCTGCCCTTCGCGATCTTCGGCTCGTCGCCATCTGAGATCAGCTGGACGAAGCCGCGCGGAACGGTCTCGCCCGGCTTGTCGAGCTCGCCGCGGTCGAGCAGGCGCGCGTTCACGGAGCGAGTGCGGTCGGCGACTCCCATCGCGAGGAGATTCGCATCGGTCGGCTTGCCCGAAGCGTCGTAGCGCTCGAGGATGCTCTCGAGATTCCGGTTCAGGCCTTCGGCCGCGCGCGCGCGCACGAGCTGCTGCTGCAGGTTCGGCGGCTCTTCGCCGCGCTGGCGTGCGGTGCGCGCCTGTTCGCGGATCTCGGCCGCGCGCGCAGATTCCTGTTCGGCGCGCTCCTTCGCCGTCACAAGCAGCGAGCGCTGCTGCGTGTTCATGGTCGGCCCGAGCGGAACCCCGGCCTTCGCCGGCAGTTCGATGAGCTCGGCCGCGTGGTTGTTTCCCTGCGCCTCGAAGGTGCCGTAGCGCGTATCGGTCGACAGGAAGATCCCCGCGACCGCGTAGTAGTCCTTCTGCGGGATCGGGTCGAACTTGTGGTCGTGGCAGCGCGCGCACGCGACGGTCAGCCCGAGCATTCCCTGCGTGATCGCATCGATCTGCTCGTCGGCGAGATCCATCTGGAACTGCGCGCGGCCGCGCGCGTTGTGGCTCTTGGTGCCGACGGCGAGGTACCCCGTCGCGATCAGCTGCTCGGCGCGCTCCGCGTCGTCGCCGGCCTGCATGAGGTCGCCCGCGAGCTGCTCGACGAGGAACCGGTCGTAGGGCTTGTCCTCGTTGAAGCTCTCGATGACATAGTCGCGGTAGCGCCATGCATGCGGGTAGAAGATGTTCGATTCCTTGCCGCTCGACTCCGCGTAGCGCGCGACATCGAGCCAGTGCCGGCCCCAGCGCTCGCCGAACTGCGGGCTCGCGAGCATCGCATCGATGGCGCGCGCGAACGCCTCGGGCGTCGGGTTCTTCACGAAGCGCTCGAGATCGGTCTTCGACGGCGGAAGCCCGGTCAGGTCGAGACTCGCGCGACGGAGGAGCGTGGCGGGATCGGCATCCGCAGCGGGGGAGAGGCTCTTCGCCTCGAGGCCCGCGAGGATGAACGAGTCGATCGGCGAGCGCGCCCAGCCGGAATCCTTGGTGGCCGGAGGCTTTGGCGCCGAGAGCGGCTTGTACGCCCAGTGGTTCTGCCTTCCGTTGTCGATGTCCTGAGAAGACCAGCGGTGCGCCGTGCCGGGCGAGTGCCCTGCGGCCACGGCTGCGCCTTCGATGCGCGGGTCGGGCGCACCCATCGCGACCCACTCCTCGAGGAGCTTGATGTCGTCGTCGCGCAGTTTGCCCGCGGGCGGCATCTCGTAGTCGCTGTCGAGGTAGCGCACCGCGCGGACGAGGAGGCTCGAGTCCACATCGCCCGGAACGAGCGCGGGGCCCGAGTCGCCGCCCTTCAGGGTCGCATCACGGGTGTCGAGGCGGAGCCCGCCCTTCGACTTGCCGCTCGAGACCGAGTGGCAGCCGTAGCAGTTGGCAATCAAGATCGGACGGATCTTCGACTCGAAGAACTTCACCTGGTCGGGGGTGAGCGGGGCGGGGGATCCTGCTTCCGAAGCGTCCTGCATGCCTTCCTGCATGCCTTCCTGCATGCCTTCCTGCATGCCTTCCTTCATGCCGTCCTGCATGTCGTCGTCCGACATCTGCGGGATCGGCGCGACGCCGGCGGAAGCCGCGACGAGGGCGGCGATTGCGAGCGTCCGAGGCAGCCAGCGATGGAGTTGGGTTACGCGCGTCGCCATTGTTCGAAAAACGCCTCCGAGGCCCGCCGATTGCGGAGTGGAGGGCGATCCTGCCATCTTCGGTCCGAAACGGCATGATCTCTCAGGATTCTCCGAGAGGGTCGAGAACCGACGGGAAATGCAGGATCCGTCCTTGCAAAGCCGGTACTTCGGGCGATCCTTTCGCGGGGAGCCACCTTCCCTCCCGCCGCCCGGAGTCCCCCTCGACGCGGCCGGGGCCAACCCGTCGAACCTTCAGAGGAGCATGGCATGCGTCATCTTCGTACCGTAGCAACCTTGTCCGCCACCATCGCGCTCGCCGCCTCGGGCACCGCCCTCGGCCAGGCCACGGACGATTGCGCCTCCGCGCCCGCCCTCAAGAGCTACGGCACCTTCCCGTTCGACTCGAACGGCGCCACCACCGACGGCGCCTCCGATGTCCTCTGCAACTTCTTCAGCAACCAGAACATCTACAACGATGTGTGGTACCGCTTCACGGCGCCCGAGACCTTCGTGGTCGAGGTGTCGACCTGCACGCAGACGGCGCTCGACTCGAAGATCGCGATCTACGGCGGCAGCGACTGCAGTTCGCCCGTGATCGCCTGCTCCGACGACAACTGCTCGCTCCAGACCAAGGTGAGCTTCAGCGCCACCGCCGGCGAGACCTATCTGGTCCGCATCGGCGCGTACGGCACGACCGGCTTCGGCTCGGGCACCGTGACGATCGGCGCGCTGCCGCTCCTCGGCGACATCACGGATCCATCGACGGGCATCCGCTATGTCGCCGTCGCGGGCACCACCTGGACCGCGTCGGAGGCCCTCGCCGTCGCGCTCGGCGGGCACCTCGTCTCGATCGGCAGCCAGGCGGAGCAGGACTTCGTGGCTTCGAACTTCGGCAACCTCGGCGGCGTCGACCGCCGCATCTGGATCGGCTTCAACGACCAGACGACCGAGGGCGTCTTCGAGTGGAGCGACGGCACTCCCGCGAAGTACACGAACTGGAATCCAGGCGAGCCCAACAACTCAGGCGGCGTCGAGGACTACGCCGAGCTCCTGGGCTCGAACGGACGCTGGAACGATCTCAACAACGCCGGCGCCGGCTTCCCGCACATTGCGGTGATCGAACTGGCCGGTTCGCCCAAGAACCCATGCCCCGCCGACCTCGACGGCAACGGCGAGGTCGCTGCGCCCGATCTCGGCGCGCTGCTCAACTCCTGGGGCACCGCGTTCGCGGATCTCAACGGCGACGGCGACACCAACGCGCAGGATCTGGCGATCCTCCTGAGCGCGTGGGGCACCTGCCCCTGAGCCTGCCCCTGAGCGCGTGCCGGTTCACGCCTTGCCGAAGTGCGCGTCGCCGAGCTGCGCCAGCTGCACCTCGCGCAGCGGCGTGATCTCGTCGCGCACGCTTGCTTCTTCGCCCCCGTCCGAAAGCGCGAAGCCCGCGCGCAGCGCGTCGCGCTGCAGGATCTCCTCCGGCGGCCGCGATGGCGAGTAGCGCTTGTCGTCGCCGTCGATCCGATGGGCGAGGCCCCTCCGCTCGAAGGTGATGAGGAGTTCGCGTGCGGTCGGCGCGGGGATCGAGCACTCGCGCACGAGCGTGTCGACCGATGCGCCGCGGCCTTCGCGGAAACGGCTGCAGATCGCACGGAACGCGGGTATCGCCTGCGCCGGCTCGAAGAGGTCGGGTGCGTTCGGCGGCGCGGCCAGCGCGCGCCCGTTGCGCGAGAATCCCTGCAGGATCGCCGAGGTCTGGAGGCCGAAGAGGACCACCAGCCACATCAGGTAGACCCACATCATGAAGAGGGGCACGAGTCCGAGCGAGCCGTAGAGGCGGCTGGCGGAGAAGCTGCCGGCGAGCGAGGCGCCGAGGAAGCGCTTCCCGATCTCGACGAGGAGCGTCGCGACGAACGCGCCGAGGAGCGCCGCGCGCAGATCGACCTTCGCGTTCGGCACGGCGACATACGCGGCCGTCAGCAGCGCCCAGAGCGACACGAACGCTCCAAGCAGCGAGACGAGGTAGGTGACGCCGCTTCCGATGAAGCTCTCGGTGCCCACATACTCGGTCATGGCGCGGAAGGCGAGCGGAATCGCGGCGAAGAGCACCGGTCCCGCGGTGATCACGAACCAGTAGATGAGCACGCGCCGCACGAATGGCCGGCCGCTCGGCGCGCGCAGGATGGTGTTGAAGCTCGACTCGATCGCGACCATCGTCCAGACGGCGGAGAAGACGACCGCCAGCGCGCCGACGAGGCCGATCGCCGAGAGGTCGATGTTCGCGGCTTCCTGCGCCAGGCTCTGGAGCCACGCGCTGAGCGGAACTTCGCCGCCTTCGGCGCCATCGGGCGGGCGGACGGCGACCTGGTCCATGCCGAGCGCCTCGATCGCGTGGCCGATCTGCTCCTGAAAGCGGTCGCCGAGGATCGCGCGCGTGACGATCGTGGCCACGACGAGCACGGGGAGCAGTCCGAACAGCGTTCGGAAGGCGAGGTTCGCCGCCATCGCGGGCGCCTGCGACTGCTTGAGTTGAGACACGGCGAAGCGAAGCGCCGGCAAGAGGTCGCGGAGACGGAACGCGATGCCGCGCCGGCTCGGGTCCGTACGGACATCGACCGCGGGAGTCGCAGTTGGCTGCCTTTCGTCCTGCATGGCGGCATTGTGCCGCAAGGGGCAGGCGCGTGCTTCAGGGATGTCTCAGGCGGAATCAGTTCCAGGCGCTGAGGATGCGCGCGAGGTCGCCGCCGTCCACCGTGCCGTTGCCGTCGATGTCGCCGGCTCCGGTGCCGCCCCAGTTGTTGAGGAGGACCGCGAGGTCGCCGCCATTGATCGAACCGTCGCCGTTGAGGTCTTCAGGGGCGACCGGCGGAGCCGACGGGCCCTTCGACGCGACGGTGACCGAGGTCGGCGAGCCGGCAGCTCCCGGCTTGAAGAGGCCGATCGTGGCCGTCGCGACCTGCGGGGGCTGGTTCGCGTCGAACCAGAAGTTGTACATGGTCGCGAAGCGCAGTGCGTTCGAGGTCGCGCTCTGCGAGTGGCTGCCGCCGGTCCAGGTGACCGCGCTGGCCGTCACCGCGCTCGTCCAGTCGGTCGCCGAGAACGGCTCGCCCGAGTGGTAGTTGATGTCCTTGAAGCCGACATTGGTGATCGTCACGCCTGCGGGAACCGGAACCGAGAACGACCGGCCCGAGCGGTCCGAGTTGAGGTTGTGCACCGCGTACTCGTAGCGCCAGGTGCCGTTGCCGTTGTTGCGCACGCTGACGCCCGCGATGAAGCGGCCGTCGTTCGGGACATCGGCGTTGGCGATCGACGCGTTCGAGTCGACCAGCGGCCACGCCTCGATGGCGGGCTTCTGCTGGACCGTCGGGCCCGTCAGGGTGAGCGCGTAGGCGCCGCCTGAGAGCGCGCCGACCGTGAAGGTGCGGTACGAGGCGTTGTTCATCTTGTTGCCGGCGGTCGCATCCTGCTGGTGGATGTACTGCGCCTCGAAGATGAAGGTCGCGCCCGAGTTGAGCGACGGGTTCAGGTCGTTCGCGTTGATCTGCAGGCGGCGGCCGACCGTCGCGGGGGCCGCGGGCATGCCGGAGTTGTAGGTGCCGGGGAAGGCGCCCGTCGCGGCGTTGATCTCGTGGCGAGCGCCGAGACCGCTCTGGCTGCCGTTCAGGCCCGAGCTGTACGGGTCGGAGCAGCCGACGCCGAGGTAGGTGCCGTTCGGATGCGCGGTGCACGCGCCGCAGAGCGTTCCCTGCAGCGCAGTGAAGCCGTGCTTGCCCCACGACATGCCGATCTGCTCGAAGCGGCCGTTGCGGTACCTGAACGCGTTCATCGGGATGAACGGATGGCGGTTGTCCGGCGACGCGAACCACTCGAGCGGCTGCGTGCCGATGTTGCAGCTCGTTGTGCCGATCGCGTAGGCCATCGTCGTCACGCCGCCAGAGGTCACGGCACCGTAGCTCGAGACATTCGGAATCGCGCCGACGATCACATCGGCGCCCGCCGAGGCAGTTCCTCCGTCACCGCCACCCTTGGTCGAGCCGGCCGTCGCCGTGAGTTGTCCGAGAAGGATCGCCGACAGGCCGAGGGTGGAAGCGCCGAGAAGAAGCTTGGTGTTCATGGAGACTCTCTGTGGGTGGAGTGAGCCGCGCGACGGCGGGCAGGAACGCGTCCTGAAATGTAACGCCTGACTGGAAATCTCAAAGCCCCGTGTGCAGGATTCGGTCGCCTTATCGGGCAACTTTCGGTCTTCGAGCGGCATTCGGTGGCAGCCGGAGGCTTGTTTTTACGCCTTGCTCCGTACGCCGACCCCCGGATACCCCATGAACAGCCACCTCCGCCTTGTCGCCCTTTCCGTCCCGCTCGCAGTTTGCCTCGCCGCGTCCGCGGCCGATGTCCGCATCAGCCAGGTCTACGGCGGAGGCGGCAGCTCGAGCACGACCGCGACCTACAAGAAGGACTATGTCGAGCTCTTCAACGCAGGTGCGGCGCCGGTCAATGTGAGCGGCTGGGTGATCGCCTACGGCTCCGCCACCGGCAACTGGGCGAGCTCGGCGAGCAACTACTTCACCCTGCCGAAGGGCACCGTGATCCAGCCGTGCGGCTATCTGCTGCTCGCGTGCGGCACCGCAGGTACGGGCGGCGCGGACCTTCCCGTGACGGCCGACTTCACCACGACGAACATCAACATCAGCGCGACGAACGGCAAGGTCGCGCTGTTCAACGCGCTGAACGCGAATGTCGCGTGCGGCAGCGAGACCGCAGGCACGCTCGTCGACAAGGTTGCGTTCGGTACGGCGAACTGCGCGGAAGGCACTGCGGTTGCGGCGCTCTCGAACGCAACCGGCGCCGCGCGCAATGGCGGCGGGCTGGCCGACACCGACGACAACGCCGCAGACTTCGCCGTGGTGTCGGGGCCGGTCCCGCGCAGCTCGCAGTCTGCGACGAATCCCGAGTGCGGCACCAAGCCGCCCGCCTGCCCGGCCGATCTCAACAACGACGGAACCGTCGATGCCGCGGATCTGGCTGAACTCCTCAGCGCGTGGGGCGGTACCGGCGCCGGTGACATCGACGGCGACGGCTCGGTCGGCGCATCGGACCTCGCCGCGATGCTGAACGCCTGGGGCGCGTGCCAGTAAGGCGAATCCGCGGCTTCGGTCGTCCGCTTCTTCCCGTTCATGCTCCGAGCCCGCGCCATCGCCTGAGGTGGCGCGGGC
>JBKCZS010000094.1:0-4181 GCA_046337925.1 bacterium
GAAGTGGGCCGAGATGGCGGGGCTCCTCGACCGCTACAACCCGAGCTCGGTCCTCTGCACCGCGCGCGAGATCATCACGCTGTGGGTCTCGCGCATGGTGATGTTCAACCGGTACTTTCTCGGCCGATTGCCGTTCAAGCATGTCTTCATCCACGCGATGATCCAGGACGGCCACGGGCAGAAGATGTCGAAGTCGCTCGGCAACGGCGTCGATCCGCGCGACATCATCCACTCGCACGGCGCCGACGCGATGCGCTTCACGCTCGTGTCGATGGCGACGAACACGCAGGACGTGCGCCTTCCGGTCGACATGGTCGACCCGCACACGAACGAGGCCTTCACGCCGAAGTGGACGACGACGGGCGGCGGCTACACCGTCGCCGACGCGATCCAGTCGTCGCCGAAGGACGCGTCGAAGAAGATGGTGTCCGGCTTTGGCGCCGCAACGGGCGTCGCGACGCCCACCGCCGAGATGCCGCTTGCGCGAAACACGAGTGCGCGCTTCGACCTCGGGCGCAACTTCGCGAACAAGTTGTGGAACGCCACGCGGTTCGCGTTGTCGAACCTGGCGCAGGCAAGCGCGGAAAGCAGGTCGGAGCCGCCCACCCTCCTCGACCGCTGGATGCTCGCGCGCCTCGAGCGCGCCACGCGGCTCGTCGAGGACGGCATCGCCGACTACGAGTTCCACCGCGTCGCGGAAGCGCTCTACGACCTCGTCTGGCGCGACTTCTGCGACTGGTACCTCGAGGGCATCAAGCCAACCATCCGCACGAACGCCACGCAGCAGGCGATCCTCGCGTCGATGCTCGACGCGATCCTGCGCCTCCTCCACCCCGTGTGCCCGTTCGTCACCGAAACGCTGTGGGCGAGCGTCCAGGCGCTGCCGAACCGCGCGGTCGCCGGGCTGTCGCTCCCGCCGAGCCCGCTCTGCGCCACCGCCGCGTGGCCGACGCCCGCCGCGAGCCTGCGCGACGAGGCCGCGCTCGCCGAGTTCGGGCGCGTCCAGGCGCTCGTCGACGCGATCCGCAAGGTGCGCGGCGAGCGGCAGGTGTCGCCCAAGCGCAAGGTCACGCTCTGCGCACCCGACGCCGTGCGCACGCTCGTCGCGGCGGCGGGGGGAGTGGTCGAGACCCTCGCGGGGCTCGAGCAGGTCGCGCCCACCCCGGCGTCCCGTCCAGCGGGCGCCGTCGCGATTCCCTTCGAGGGTAGCGAAGTGCTCCTCGACGGCCTCGTCGACGCCGTCGACGCGGGCGCCGAGAAGGCGCGGCTCTCGAAACTCATCGCCGAGCGCGAGAAGCAGGCCTCGGGCATGCGCGCGAAGCTCGACAACGCGGGCTATGTCGCCAAGGCGCCGCCCGCGGTCGTCGAGGAGACCCGCAAGAAGCTCGCCGAGATCGACGCCGATGTCGCGGCCGCGAAGAGCGCGCTCGCCGCGCTCGGTTGACAACGGACCGCGCAATTCCTGCATCCGAAGCGCCCGCAAGGGGCTACACTCGGACCGTGAGGACCCGTCACTCCCTCCTCCTCTCGTGTGCGGCGATCGCCGTCGTCCTCGGCTGCTCGACCGTCTCGACCCCCGAGCCGGAGTCGGCGCCCAAGCAGGCGGCGCCGGCGGCGGTCAGCGTCGACACACGCCGCGCCGAACCCGTCATCGAGGCGTGGAAGTTCGGCGAGAAGCCGGGCGAGTGCATCGATGTCGGCACGCACCGCATCCACTCGACGCTGCGCGATCCGCTGATCCGCGAGCGCATGCAGATCTTCCTGCCGACCGCGCTCGACCACTACCGCAGCGCCATCATCCCGCTGCCCGCGGCGGATGGCCCGATCGATGTCTACCTCTTCGGCACGCGCAGCGACTGGATCGCGTACACCCGCGAGCGGTTGCCCGAGGAGGCCTCGATGTACGAGCGCCTCGGCCGCGGCGGCTACACCATCGAAGGCGACGCGGTCCTCTACGACATCGGCCGCTGGGACACCTTCACGATCGCGGCCCACGAGGGCTGGCACGCCTACACGCAGCGCGTCTTCCGCCATCCGCTTCCGGTGTGGCTCGAGGAAGGCATCGCCTGCTACATGGAAGGCGTGCGCGGCAACGCGAACGGCGCGCCCCCGACCTTCATGCCGTGGCGCAACTTCGAGCGTTTCGGCGAACTGCGCGATGTCGTGTCCCGCGAGCGCTTCGTGTCGCTCGCCGAACTGATCGAGGGCACGCCGCAGGACTACCTCCGCGACGGCCGCAACACGCTGCTCGGCTACTACGCGCAGACCTGGGCGCTCGTCCACTTCTTCATGGAGGGCGAGGGCGGCCGCTACCGCGCCGGCCTCGAGCGCCTGCTCGACGACGCGGTCGAAGGCCGCATCTCGAGCACGATCTGGGCGTCGAGCCGCGCCGGAAACCGCAACGAGCGCCGCATGGCGATCGGACGGCAGGTCGGCCCGGCGGTCCTGCGCGAGTACTTCAACGAGGACATCGCCGCGATCTCCGCCCAGTACGAGGCATTCGTGAAGGCCCTCGTGCGCCGTGGCAACGGCGAGCGGATCTGGCGGGGCGAGTCGCCCGTGCTTTCGCCGCAGGCGTCGCCCGCCCCGGCCGCGCCCGCACCCGCTCGCTGACGCGACCGTTACACTCGTCGCGTGCTCAAGATCATCTCAGGCGAGTACCGCTCGCGACAGCTCCTCACTCCCGAAGGCGAAGACCGCACGCGGCCCATGACGGCGCGCGTGAAGGAATCGGTCTTCGCGATGCTCCATGGCTGGTTCAAGGACGCGCGCGTCCTCGACCTGTTCGCGGGCGTCGGCACGGTCGGCATCGAGTGCGCAAGCCGCGGCGCGAAGGAAGTCGTCTGCATCGAGCGCGATCGCGAGGTGTTCCGCTACCTCGAGCACAACATCGCCACCATCAAGTGCGGCGACCGCGTGACCGCGGTGCAGGCCGATGCGCTCGGGCCGACCGCGCTCGCGCGCAGCCCGAAGCCGGTCGATCTCGTGTTCATGGATCCGCCGTACGCGCTCATGATCGACGAGGCTGCGCGCAAGCTGGTGCTCGCGCAGGCCGCGCGCACGCGCGCGCTGTTCGCGCCGAAGGGGTTCCTCGTCCTCCGCACGCCGCTCGACCTCGACGAGTCCGAGCGCGCGCTGCCGGGCTTCAAGGGGCCCGAGAGCCACCAGTACAAGGACGACATGTGGGTCTACCTCTACATGCCCGACACGCCCGACGAGGCTGCGGAGAAGTCCGATGCCTGAGATCGGCGGCGGACTTCCGGCAAGCGTGCGCGAGAAGTCGCGCACGACGACCTTTGCGGGCGTCCCGGCGCTCGTCGTCCATCCGTCGTTCGCGCCCGATGCCGACGGTTCGGTCGCGCGCGCGCCCGTCCTCTTCTGGATGCACGGCCGCACCGCGAACAAGGAACTCGACCCGGGCCGCTTCCTGCGCCTCGTGCGCGCCGGAATCGCCACGGTGTCGCTCGACCTCCCGGGCCACGGCGCGCGCGAGGACATGGCGCTGCAGCAGCCAGAGCGCACGCTCGAGTTCGTCGAGCAGATGGCGGGGGAGATCGATCCGGTGGTCGAGGCGGCGCTTGCGACCGGCTGGTTCGACGGCGCGCGCATGGCGATCGGCGGCATGAGCGCGGGCGGCATGGCGACGCTCATCCGGCTCTGCCGGGCGCATTCCTTCCGCGCGGCGTGCGTCGAATGCACGACGGGCTCGTTCGCGTGGCAGCGGAACCGCGCCATGTTCGAGCCGCAGCGCGCCTCGAAGCTCGATCCGATCCAGCACCTCGACGCGTGGCGCGCGATTCCGCTCCTCGTCCTCCACAACACGCTCGACGCGTGGGTCGCGGTCGAGGGCCAGCGCGAGTTCGTCGAGACGCTGCGCGCGCGCGGCCTCGCGAAGGATGTCGTGATGCACGAATACGGCGAGACAGGCGCGCCGCACGAGCATTCAGGCTTCGGCAAGTTCGCCTCCGACGCGAAGGACAGGCAGACGGAGTTCCTCATCCGCACCCTTCGCGACAGGGCCTGACGATGCGCTGCCCCGCCTGCAGCTACAGCTACGGGCCGCGCGAGGGCGCGCCGGAGTCGTTCGACGGCGTCTTCACCAAGGATGTCGTCTGCCCCGAGTGCGCGTTCGTGGTGCCCGAAGGTTCGCGCGTGGTCGTCGGGTCGAGCACCGCCTACAG
>JBKCZS010000095.1:0-8157 GCA_046337925.1 bacterium
CGCTCGGCATCGGGCCCGGCGCGACGCAGCCCGCGCCCACGACCGCCGTCCGCGAACTGCGCCCCGCGCCCGCGCTGCGCGACGCGCCCCGCAAGGTCGCCGTGGAGGTCGACGCGTCGACGCCCACCGAGATCTCGGTGCGCCCGTGGATCCTGCCGATCGGCGAGCCGACCAAGATCGAACTCGGCCGGACGACCGCGCAGCTCGTCGTCGCCGACAACACCGTCCAGTACATCGTTCCGTTCGACTCGTTCGCGCCGGGCGAGGAGCCCGAGGTGCACGAGGTCGACCATCCCGACGGCCGGCGCTTCGTCGTCGTGCTGCCGCCGCCGCAGGTCGACGAGACGCTGGTCGAGGTCCAGAGCGATCCGGCGAAGCGCAAGGAGGATGTCAACCGCGACTGGCTCGACCACTTCGTCGGCGACGACACCGCGCGCGACAAGGCGCTGTCCTCGGTGCGGAACGCGGTGATCGCGGCGGCGCGAAGCGAGACCGCCATGTTCGAGGTGCGCGAGAAGGCCCGCGGAACGGTCGCGGAGATGATCCGCGCCCTGCTGCCTCCCGAGTACAAGGACTGCACCATCGAGGTGCGCTGGACCGACGACGAGCCGCGCGAATCGCGCTGAGCCGTCGGTTTCCCGCGTTCACACATTGCGCGATACATTGCGTGCATGTCGCGCAAGATCCCGTTTCGCCGCACGCTTCTCGGGCAGGCGCTCCTGCTTGGCGTGCTGCCCGCGGTCGTCGTCGTGCTTGCGATCGTGGGCGTGAATGCCACGCGCGCGTGGAACGGAATCGTGGTGCGGATCGAGGGCGACCTCGTCTCGGAGACCGCGGCTGCAGTGAAGGAGATCGACACGCGCAACGCGCGCAACATCGGCTTCGTCCGCATGATCGCGCTGGCGCAGGAGTCCGGACAGTTCGGCCGGCGCGCCGAGGCGCTCCGCATGCTCGAGCGCGTGCTCCGCACGAATCCTTCGGTGTACGCGGCGTACATCGCCTACGAGCCGAACGCCGATGGGCAGGATTCCGCGGGCGCGCAGCCCGGCGTGCCTGCGAACGCGCTCGGACAAGGCGGGCGCTTCTATCCGTACTTCAAGCGCGATCCGTCGTCGCCGAACGGCTTCACGCTCGAGCCGCTGCAGGACACCGGCGAGGACGGCGACCTCTGGTACGCGCTGCCGAAGGAGCGCTTCGAGCGCGCGGGCGTGGCGGAAGCGGTGGTGACCAAGCCGTACACCTATCTCGGCACCGACATCATCGAGTATGTGATGCCCATCGTGCGCGACGGGCGATTTGCAGGAATCGCGGGCCTCGACATCGCGCTGA
The DNA here is from genome assembly GCA_046337925.1 of bacterium. GTDB lineage: Bacteria > Planctomycetota > Phycisphaerae > Phycisphaerales > SM1A02 > QWPT01. The sequence continues at coordinate 1,330 of JBKCZS010000095.1, forward strand.
CGGATGTGCAGGCGCAGCTCGACGCGCTCGCCGAGCATCTCGGCGCCGACCTCTTCCTCGAGACGCGCGGACAGATCGTGGCGGCCACGACCGATGCGACCGGAGGCACGAAGCTGCGCGCGGCCAAGGTGGAAGGCTCGCCCGTCGAGGCGCTGTTCGACGCAGATTTTTCGCGCGACGCGACGCTCGCGAAGATGTTCGACCCGTCGCTCGGCGAGGAGTGCTATGTGGTGACGGCGTCGGTGCCGACCGGCGGATGGCGCCTCGTGGCGCGCAAGCCGACGAGCGCGGTCGCCGCCGAGATCACCGGCCTGGTGCGGCTCAACCTCATCACGGCTGCCGCAGGAGTCGTGGTGATCGTCGCGATCCTCTCCTTCGGCGCGGTCCGGCTGAGCCGGCGGGTGCAGGCGGCCGAGTCGATCGCGACGCGCATCGCCGACGGCGACCTCACCGCGCCGGCGATCGCCGTGCGTGGCGACGACGAGAGCGCGTCGCTCGTGAAGGCGATGAACACGATGAACGCCGACCTCGCGGGAATCGTCTCCGCCGTGCGCGCCGCATCGGCTCGGCTTGCGGCGACGAGCGCGCAGCTTGCGGCGACGACGCGCGAACAGGGCGCGACCGCGAGCAGTTTCGGCGGATCGACCGCGCAGATCGCGGCGGCGATCCGCGAGATCTCCGCGACGGGCGACGAACTGCTGCGCTCGGTGCAGACCGTCGACGCAGGCGCGCGGCGGACCGCCGAGGCCGCCGCGGCGGGTCGCGGACGCCTCGACGCGATGGCGACTTCGATGTCGCGGCTCGATGGTGCGACGGCGGAGATCGGCGACCGGCTTGAAGTGATCGCAGAGAAGGCTGCCGCGATCAGCACGGTGGTCACGACGATCACCAAGGTGGCGGAGCAGACGAATCTTCTCTCGGTGAACGCGGCGATCGAAGCCGAGAAGGCAGGGGAGGCCGGCTACGGATTCCTCGTCGTCGCGCGCGAGATCCGCCGGCTTGCCGACCAGACCGCCGTCGCGACGACCGACATCGAGCGCATGGTGCGGCAGATGCAGGAGTCGGTCGCGGCGGGCGTGTCGGAGATGAAGCGTTTCGCCTCGGAGATGCGCATCGGCACCGGCGACGCCAAGCGCGTGGCCAACGACCTCGCCGGCATCATGAACGAGATGAACGCCGCGTTCGCGAGCTTCTCCGAGGTGCAGCGCGGCATGGCGAGCCAGACCTCGGGTGTCGCGCAGATCGAGGAGGCCGTCAACCAGGTCGCCGCGGGCGCGCAGCAGAGCGCGACGAGCGCCGCGGAATCGGCGCGCGTCGCCGACGAGGTGGCGCACGCCGTCGCGGTGCTCGAAGACGCGGCCGCGCGCTTCACGGTGTCGGCGCAGGGGCCGAACGCGGCGAAGGGGGGCTGAGCGTGCAGGTCCTCTTCACCACCATCGGCGACCGCCGCTTCGCGCTCGACTGCGCCGAGGTCCTCGAGGTGCTGCCCGTCGTGTCGCACCGGCCGGCCGGGACGGGCCCTGCGTGGCTGCTCGGCCTGTTCAACCTGCGCGGAACCCTCGTGCCGCTCGTCGATCTCTCGCGGATCGTCGACGGTGCGCCGACGGCGACGCGCATGGGTGCGCGCATCGTGGTGATGCGACTCGACGCGGAGCTGTTCGACGCGACGCTTCCCGACGGCGCCGCGAACCGGGTGGGGCTGCTTGTCCCCGAGATCGTCGGGCCCTTCGCCCGCGACTTCTCGCAGCCGGGCGCACATCCCGGTTTTTCCTTCGCGGGCGCGCCGCACCTCGGGCCGACGATCGCGGACGACGACGGACTCGTGCAGCTGCTGCGTTGCCGTCGCATCCTCGAGGGCGACAGCGTGCTGCGCGAACTGCCGCGCACGGCCGCGAACGGGCACCCGGACTGGCCTTCGCCGTGAGCGGAGCCTCGACCGCGGCCCTCATCGCGGCGCTGCGCGCACGCAGCGGATTTTCGGCCGATGCGGTCGCGTCCGACCGCGTGGCGGCGCATCTTGCGGTGCGCGCGCGGGAGCTCGGGCTCGCCGACGCCGACGGCGCCGCGGCCTTCGCGCTGCGCGATGCATCCGAGTTCGCGCGGCTCGAGGCGCACTTCTCGCCGCCCGAGACATGGCTCTTCCGCTATCCCGAGAGTTTCGACTTCCTGCGCGCGTTCGCGCAGGCGCGCGCGGCACGCGGCGTCCGCGCGCTCGTCGTGGGCGCGGGCGGCTGGTGCGAGCCGTGCTCGCTCGCGGCCGCGCTGCTCGATGGAATTGGCGAAGCGGGTGCGGCGCGCGTGTCGGTCGAGGCGATCGACCGCAACGGCGCCGTGTTTGCATCGCCTCCACGCTTCCGAGCGATGGATTTGCGCGGCGGAATCCCCGCGTTCGCCGCGCCGAGCCTTGTCGCCGACGGCGAAGCGTTTCGGCCTGTCGAACGCGTGATGCGCGCAATCTCGACGCGCGTCGCGACGGCGGAGGCGCGCATCGCCGAGGCCGTGCGCAAGGGCGAGCGCTTCGACGCGATCCTCTTCCGCAATGTCGCGATCTACCTCGACCATGCGCCGCGCAGCGCGATCTTCGCGGGCCTTGCGTCGATCCTTGCCGACGACGGCGTGCTGTGCGTCGGCCACGCGGAATCGAGCGCCGCAGCTGCGGCGACAGGCCTCGCGCCTGCGGCCGCACCCGGCGCGTTCGCGCTGATGCGCGCAGCGGCGCCGGTGCAGACGCCCGGGCGCGCCGCGCGGGCAAACGCGCCTGCGGCACGCGTGGATGTGTCGGCGGCACGCGTGGAAGCGCCATCGACGCCGGAAGTCGCGGAGCGGGCGCTCGACGCCGAGGCCCAGGCTCGCGCCGAGATCGCCGCGAACCCGACCGATCCCGGCCTGCACCTCGCGCTGGCGCGTCTCCTCGACGGCGCAGGCGACCGCGATGGCGCGTCCGTCGCGGTCGGCCGCGCGCTCTACCTCGACCGCAACAACGAGGATGCGCTGATGCTTGCGGCCCGCATCGCGGAGGCGCGCGGAAATCTGGAGGAGTCGCAGCATCTGCGCGCCCGCGCGCTCCGGGTCCACCTCGATCGCATGCGCGGCGACGGCGGCGCGTGATAGTCTTTCCCGTGATCACTCCGAACCGCGCGACATGAGCGACACGCCTCCAACTTCCGAACCGTCGCCCGAGCGCGCGCTCGAGATGCGCGAGCGCGAGAGCCTCGTGCAGATGCGCGCGCTCCTCGACCGGCCGCTTCCGGCGGAGGACCTGCGCGCGAACACCGAACTCGTGTCCACGCGCGCCGAGGCGCGGCGCACCGAGATGCAGAGCGTGCTCGTGTTCGATCTCGGCGAGGAGCGCCTGGGCATCGAGGCGGACGAGTCGCATCGCGTGGTTCCGTGCTCGGCCGTGCGCCGCGTGCCGCACCGCACGAACGCCGTCTTCTCGGGAATCGCCAACATCGGCGGCGAACTGACGCTCGTCGCGCACGCGGGGTCCGCGCTCGGCGTGCCGCAAGGTGCCCGGCAGACGCACTTCGTCGTCGTCGGCGCGCAGGGCGCGCGCTGGGCGTTCGCGGTCGACCGCGTCGAGGGCGTGCGCCGCATCGACCGCGCGAACACGCTGCCGCCGCCGACCCCCGTGCGTCACGCCGCGGACGGCTGCACGAAGTATCTCGCCGAGATCGCCGCCACCGACGGCCGCGCGGGCGCGCTCGTCAGCGTGCTCGACGCCGAGCGGCTTTCCGCCGTGTTCGCGAGGAGCCTCGCATGAGCGACCTCGGCGGCTTCTCGCTCCACGAACTCTTCCGCGGCGAAGCGGAGACGCACGCGGGCGCGCTGAGCGAGGGGCTCGTGCGCCTCGAGGGCACGAGCGACGCTGCGACGGTCGAGCCCCTGATGCGCGCCGCGCATTCGATCAAGGGCGCCGCGCGCGTCATCGGCCTCGACATCGCGGTGAAGCTCGCGCATGCGATGGAGGATGTGCTCGTCGCGATGCAGAAGGGCCGCGAGGCGATCCAGCCCGCGCGCATCGATCAGCTCTTGAAGGGAACCGATCTTCTCGCGTCGCTCGCGAAGATCGAGGAGGCTGCGGTTCCCGCGTGGAGCTCCGCGAACGAGCCCGCCGTCGACGCGGTCATCGCCGAGCTGCGCGCGCCGCCGCCCGCAGTGAACGCGCCCGCGCCGCCGCCGGTCGCGCAGCCCGCGCCCGCGCCAGCGCCCGAGCCAGCGCCAGCGCCTGTGCAGCCGCCGCCGTCGATGCCCGCGCCGATCGCGCCCGAACCCGCGGCGATCGCCGCAGCCGCAGGCACGCAGTCTGCGCCCGCCGTCGCCGCGCCTTCGCGCGGCGCAAGCGTGCGCGTCACCGCGGAGAAGCTCGATCGGCTCCTCCAGCTTGCCGGCGAGACCATGCTCGAGTCGCGGCGCCTCGGCTCGCTGCGCGAGGAAACGCTCGAACTCAAGCGCGAGCTCGTGCGCCTCGAGGACGAACTCGACCGGCTGCGCGCCGCCGCGCGGAGGTCGGGCCTCGATCCCGCGATGCTCGCGCCCGCGCGCGGTCTGATCGAGAAGGGACGCTCCCGCGTGCTGTCGCATCTTCTCACCGTCGAGGGCGCGATCCGCCGCGGCGAGGAGACCTCGACGCAGCTCTACCACGAAGTGCTCTCGAGCCGCATGCGCCCGTTCGCCGACGCGACGGCGTCGCTCTCGCGCACGGTGCGCGACCTCGCCCGCCAGCTCGGCAAGGACGCGCGGCTCGAGATCGTGGGCGAGCAGGTGCCGGTCGACCGCGATGTCCTCGTGCGGCTCGATGCGCCGCTCAACCACATGCTGCGGAACGCGCTCGACCACGGCGTCGAGACGCCCGACGAACGCCGCGCAAAGGGAAAGCCTGCGCAGGCCACGCTGCGCGTCGAGGCGCGCCATCACGCCGGCATGCTGCGCATCCGCGTCAGCGACGACGGCCGCGGCATCGATCTCGACGCGCTGCGCACTCGCATCGTGCGCAAGTCGCTCGCGACCGACGCGATCGCCTCCACGCTCGACCGCCAGGAGCTGCTCGAGTTCCTGTTCCTGCCGGGGTTTTCGACCGCGGCGCAGGTGACCGACATCTCGGGCCGCGGCGTTGGGCTCGATGTCGTCCAGTCGACCGCGCGCGAGATCGGCGGCACCGCGCGCATCGACACCGAGCTCGGGCGCGGCACGGTGTTCGAGCTCGAGCTTCCGATCACGCTGTCGGTGATCCGCGCGCTGCTTGTCGATGTGGCGGGCGAGACGCTTGCGTTCCCGCTTGCGCGCATCGAGCGCGTGCTGCAGCCGGCCGCCGCCGAGGTGCGCTCGGTGGAAGGCCGCATGCAGGTGCTCGTCGAGGGCGAGTCGATCGGCGTGATCGACGCGGCGCGCGTCCTGGCGCTCGCGGAGTCGCGCCGCGCGAATGTGCGCGAGAACCTCGTCGTCCTCGGCTCGGGCGGCGACCGCTACGCCGTTGCGGTCGATGCGCTGCTCGGCGAGGAGGACCTCGTCGTCCGCGCGCTCGACCAGCGGCTCGGGAAGGTTCCGCATCTCTCGGCCGCCGCGGTGCGCGAGAGCGGCGAGCCCGTCCTCATCGTCGATGCGGAGGACATGCTGCAGTCGGTGCGCGCCGCGCTCAACGAAGGCCGGCTGCGCGGCGCGAAGCCCACGCGCGCGATCGGCGCACGCCGCACGCTGCGCGCGCTGGTGGTCGATGATTCCGCCACGGTGCGCGAGGTCGAGCGCCAGCTGCTCTCGCGCATGGGGTTCGAGGTCGAGACGGCGGTCGACGGACTCGACGGGCTGCACACCGCGCGCGACGGCATCGCCTCGGGACCGATCGACCTCATCATCAGCGACATCGACATGCCGCGCATGAACGGGATCGAGTTCGTGCGCGCGCTGCGCTCCGATCCGCGCTTCGGCGCGGTGCCGATCGTGGTGGTGAGCTACAAGGACCGCGAGGAAGATCGGCTCGCGGGCCTCGATGCGGGCGCGACCGCGTACCTCACGAAGGGCGCGTTCCAGGACAGCACCTTCGCCGACACCGTGCGCGACCTCGTGCCTGCGCTCGCGCAGGCCGGGCGCGGCGCCCGCGCGGGAGACGAGGCCTGATGCGCGTCGCGATCGTGAACGATCTGGCGGTCGCCTGCGAGGCGTTGCGCCGCGCGGTCGCGACCGATCCTTCGCTTTCGGTCGCATGGATCGCGCGCGACGGCGCCGAGGCGGTCGAGTGCGCGAAGCGCGACAGGCCCGATCTCGTGCTGATGGATCTCATCATGCCGAAGATGGACGGCGTCGTTGCGACGCGCGAGATCATGCGGGTCGCGCCGTGCCCGATCCTCGTCGTCACCGCGACCGTCAGCGGAAACGCCGCGCTCGTCTACGAGGCGCTGGGCGCGGGCGCGCTCGATGCCGTGAACACGCCGACGATCGGCGGCAAGGGTGCGCTTGATGGCGCCGCCGAGCTCGTGCGCCGCATCAGGCTTGTCGCGCGTGCGGAAGGCGCGAACGCGCGGGCATCGGCATCGGCGTCCGCGTCCGCGTCCCGCAGCGCGCCCACCGGCGCGTCGGCTGCGTCGGCCGCGATTCCGGCCGCACTTCCCGTGATCCCGGGCGGGCTTCCGAAGATCGTCGCGATCGGCGCGTCGACAGGCGGCCCACGCGCGATCGCGCGCGTGCTCGCCGCGCTTCCGCGGCCGATGCCGTTCGCGGTCGTGGTCGTCCAGCATGTGTCGAGCGAGTTCGTCGCGGGGTTCGCGGAGTGGCTTGGCGCCGAATCGCAGCGCGCGGTGCGGCTCGCGCGTGCGGGCGACAGGCTCCGCGCCG
>JBKCZS010000096.1:0-11066 GCA_046337925.1 bacterium
CACCGGGGTTGCCGTCGACATTGCCCGCCACGACCGCGTCGAGCTCGGCGAAGCTCGGCTGCGCGACGCCGGGCTGGAGGCCGCGGTCCTTCAGCTGGCGGTAGACGGTCACCGCGCTCGACGCCGGATCGGTCGCGAGCACATCGGAGAGGCCGTCGCCATCGACATCGGCGACCGCGTACGACCGCTTCTTGCCGCCCGTGTTCGAGAAGACCTCGAGCGCGGCTTCGTTCGAGCCGCCCGCATCGTCGGCGAGTTCCTCGATCACGATCCGCTTCGACTGCCGCTCGATGCGCGCGAGAAGGTCCTTCTTCCCGCCGGGCAGGCGAATCGCTGTCGCCTCGCGGAGCGGGGGGAACTCGAACCGGCGCTGGGCGCCGAGGCGTGCCGACGCGCCGGCGGCGGTCTGCTCGACGCTCGCGAGCCAGAGGCGGATGGGTGCCGCGTTGTCGGGCGCCACGCCGACGAGGTCGTTGTGGCCGTCGCCGTCGAAGTCGCCCACGACGAGCGCGACGATCTGCTCGCCCGAGCCGAGCTCGACCGGGTCGCCGAGCTTGCTGCCGTCCATCGTCCACACCGTCGCCTGCCCGCCGATGATGGCCGCGAGATCGGGCTTTGAATCGCCGACGAGGTCGGCGATCAGGAATCCATCACGCGAACTCGACAGCCCCTTCTGCGGGATGCGGCGCTCGACCTCGAAGACGCCCGGCTTCGTCTGCTTGAGGAACACGATCGTGCCGGGCTGGCCCGCGTAGACGATGTCGAGCAGGCCGTCTCGGTTGAAGTCGAAGGGGACGAGCGCGTTGACCTGGTGCGAGACGGGGATCTCGATCCGCTTGTAGCGCCAGTGCGGCGGCACCTCGTTCACCGAGCTCGACGGCTCGATGGGGTCGTCGGGCGACGCGCCTTCCTTCTGCACATGCAGTTCGAGCCGGCTCTTGAAGTTGTTGGCCGCGATCAGGTCGGACTTCCCGTCGCCGTTGAAGTCGCCGGTTGCGATGGGGCCTGCGCTCGGATCGATCTTGACGACCTCGAGGCCGTCGAAGCCGAAGTGACCCGCGACATCGGAGCCGTCCTGCGCGGACGCACCTGCGGACACGACCGCGGCGAGGAGGGCGGGAAGCGCGGCGGCGGCCGCAGACGGAGTGGAGAATCGAAGCATGCGTGGACTCGAAGCGGAGGGCCCGAAGTTTGGAGTCTGGCGCGGCCGTCGGCGACGGACGCGGCGGATATAGTACGGTCTCCCCATGCGCATGACTTCACAAATTCCAGCGTACGCCGCAGCACTGCTCTGCGTCGTCTTCCCGTTCGGATCCGCAGCGCCGGCCGCGTCGGCGGACATCGTGCGCCTGAAGAGCGGCGCATCGGTCGACGGCACGGTGCTCAAGCGCACCGACCGCCGCATCTGGATCGATGTCGGTTCCGATGTGCTCAGCTTCGACATGAACGATGTCTCGGGCGTCGAGTCGCAGAACGCGTCCGCGAGCGTCGAGCTCAAGGCGGACACGCTCTTCTCGACGGCGACCGGCCTCTCCGAACTCCCGCCGCGCGAGCAGGCGAAGATCCTCGGCCCCGCGGTCATCAAGGTCTCGACGCCGGGCGGCCTCGGCTCGGGCGTGATCCTCTCCCGCGAGGGCCACGCGATCACGAACGCGCATGTCATCCAGGGCGAGACGAACATCCGCGCCACCGTGTGGTTCGCGCAGCCCGACGGCACACTGAAGCGCACCGATATCGACGATGACGAGATCCTCGCGGTCAACAACCACCTCGACCTCGCGCTCATCAAGGTGAAGCACCCCGAGGGCAAGGACTTCGTGTTCGCGCCTGTGCAGGACGCCGAGAAGCTCGAGATCGGCCAGAATGTGTTCGCGATCGGCAACCCGCTCGGCCTCGAGCGCACGCTCACGCAGGGCGTCATCTCGACCACCCAGCGCAACTTCGACGGCCTCACCTACATCCAGACCGACACGCCCATCAACCCGGGCAACTCGGGCGGTCCGCTCTTCAACACCAAGGGCGAGGTGATCGGCATCACCAACATGGGCATCCGCGGCGGCGAGGCCCTCGGCTTCGCCATCCCGGCGCGCTATGTGAAGGACTTCATCCGCAACCGCGAGAGCTTCGCCTACGACCGCAACAACCCGAATTCGGGCCACAACTACCAGAAGCCGCCGGCCCGCTCGAAGGAGGGCGCTCCGCCGGCCCTCAAGGACGGTTCCGCGGCTCCCGGCGGGTCCACCAAGACGGGCTGACGGCCCAACCTTGCCGAACGAACCGCGAATTCCTGCGAAATCGCTTGCGGATCGTTCCCAAATCGCCGATCCCCCGTGTCCAACCGCGAAAGTTTCGGGTATCCGTGCGGCGGCGCGGAATCCGTCCAAGGCAGTCCCCGACATTCCCGCCCCGTCCGTGTGACCCGTCGACTCTTCCCGCGCGCCCGCGTCGAGGACCCGCCAAGCGGGTGCCAACGCAAGGGCCCGCACCCGCAGCACCTCCAGAACAGGAAACACCGTGAAGCGTCTCGTACTCTCCGTCGCCACCATCTCGACCTCGTTCTTCAGCGGCACGCTGTTCGCGGCTGACGCCCTGACCATCCGCGACATCGCTCCCGCGGGCGCTTTGGTCGTGCTCGGTGCAGACGACATCCGCGGGATGATCGACCGCCTCGGCCCGACCGGCTACGGCAAGCTGTGGAACGACCCGGCCGCCGCGGAGCAGGTCAAGGCCCTCAAGGAAGACTTTGAGAAGGCGATCACGGAAGCCGCCGCGCAGGCCGGCATCGATCGCGACTCGATCACCTGGCCCGCAAGCGTCGGCGTCGCCGTGATGGGCGGCCTCGACGAGGAGCTCGGCATTCCTCAGATGCAGTTCATGTTCTTCTGCGACTGGGCCTCCGAGGCCGAGCAGACCGTGAAGATGGTCGACGCGCTGATCGCGCAGATCGAGAAGGACGCGACCGAGTCCGGCCAGACCGTGAAGGCAGAGGAGATCCGCGGCCGCCGCGCGATCGGCCTTGTCACCGCGGGAGCCGAGGGCGGCGACGGCATGGGCGAGGGCGACGACCCGATGATGGATCCTGGGTTCGGCGGCATGCCCGACCTCGGCCTCGGCGACATCTACCTCGTGTCCGACAAGGGCCGCCTGTTCGCGGCCAGCAGCGTCGAGGCGATGGACACGCTCCTTGGCCGCGTCGATGGCGATCGCGCGAAGTCGGTCGGCGAGACCGAGACCTTCAAGGCCGCGACCGCGCTTTCGGGCGGAACGCAGGACATCTACGCCGTGCTCTCGACCGAGGCGGCCGGTCCGCTGCTCGACACGATGCCCGAGATCATGCTGGCCCGTCCGCTGATCGCGCGCTTCTTCGGCGACATCAAGGCGTGGAGCTTCGGCATGCACGCGAAGGACGGCGTCCTCGAGGTCGGTCAGGGCATCTATGTCCCGGGCGACAAGATCGGACTCCTCTCGCTCGTTGACCTCGCGACCGAGCCGAAGGCTCCGCCGGCCATCGTGCCCGCCGACGCCATCAGCTACGGCCGCATGAACCTCCGCTTCGACAAGGTCATGGGCATGATCGACGAGGCGATCGCCGGCCTGCCCGCCGACCAGGGCGAGATGATCAAGCCGCAGCTCGACCTCTATCGCCCCGCGATGCAGGCCGCGTTCGGCGCCATGGGCCCCGAGATGCACATGTGGAGCGTCGAGTCTTCCGCCGAGGATCCGATGGCGATGGGCGGGATGTTCGCCATCTCGATGAAGAACGATAAGGACTCCTCGCGCGCGGTGATGGACTTCATCAACCTGCTGCCGCTCGGTCTCCAGTCGCGCGACTTCAACGGCATGACCATCATGTCCGACGAGTTCTCGCCGGTCGCGATCGGCATCGGCGGCGGCTACATGCTCATCGGCAGCGTCAAGCATGTCGAGCAGGCGCTGCGCACGGTCGACGCGAAGGGTGAAGCGGGCCTCGCCGCCGACGAGCAGTTCAAGCAGGGACTCGGCCTCATGTCGAAGTCGCCGGTCGTGGGCATGGCGTGGTGGAACACCGAGAAGATGATGTCCGAGCAGGTCCGTGCGCTTGAGGCCGCGATGGGCCAGGGCATGGGCATGGCCGGAGTCGATGGCGAGCAGGAAGTGCTCGGCGTCGGCATGGACGAGTTCGGCGACTTCTGGAGCCTCATGAAGCCTGAGGTCGTGAAGCGCTGCTTCGGCGACTCGACCCTCGAGTTCACCGCCGTGAAGTCGGGCTTCTCGACGATGTACCGCATGCACCCGGCCGCTTCGAAGTGATCGCGGCTGGAGCGAATGAGTGAGACGAAACGCCGCCGCCCGAAAGGGCGGCGGTGTCTTTCACGGTGTCTTTCACGGGGTTGTTCATGCACGGCGCTGCTTCGTGCGTCAGCCGCAGGATTCGATCCACGCGAGCGCCGACTCCATCTCGGCGCGGCCGACGGTGTGGAAGTCGTCGTGCTGCGCATAGGCGATCGCGGCGAATCGCGAGGTCGAGGCGGCCTCGGCGATGGCGCGCGCCTCTTCGAGCGGGGTCACGAGATCGAGTTCGCCTGCGAGCACCGCGACCGGGCACGCCGCGCGGGCGGCCGCCTCGCGCGTCGAGCGCTCGCGGACGCCGAAGGACCGCAGCAGGCCGATGGTCGGCCCGAGGAGCGGCGACTTCGGCATGCCGCGCAGCTCGAGCCGCGCGCCGAGCGGCGTCCGCAGGCGCTCGTAGGGCGCGAGCGCGAGCACGCCGCGCACGCGCGAGGCCAGCGACTCGCGGCTCGCCGCCTGCAGCGCGATCGTCGCCCCAAGCGAGTGGCCGACGAGGAGCACGGGTCCGGTCGTCGCGGTGGTGATCAGCGACTCGAGGAAGCCGTCCTCATCGGTACCGAGCCGGGTGCCGCGGCCGCTGGCGTCGCCGTGGCCGGGCAGATCGGGCAGGATGAAGCGCCGCGCGTGCGGCAGGATGGGCCCAAGCCGAGCGAGCGCGTCGTAGCGCGAGCGTGCGAATCCGTGCACCACGATCGCGGTGGGGGCGCCCGGGTCTTCGTCGCCGAGGTCGAACACCGGGCACGAGGAGCCACTGTGTTCGTGGCTCCACTCGCGCGCGGGAATGCCCCAGTGCGCGGGATCGGACGGCCCGCCGCGCGCCAGCGCCCAGCCGAGCGTGCGGCGTTCGGGTCGCAGGGCTTCGAGCGCAACGCCGCAGACGGCGCCGCCCCAGAGGAGGCCGCCCGACACGCCGAGGAACGCGCCTGCACCGATGATGGCGGATGGATCGATCACGGCCGCGAGTCTATCGCGATCGCGACCTGCGGGGCTGCGTGCGCGCCGGCGGGGGCGCCCGCGTGATCAGGAGGCTTCGAACATGCGGCGGTTGGTGCCGCCCTCACCAACCGGAACCTCGAGGTGCGCGAGGCACTTCGGGCAACGGCCTTCGTAGAAGAGCCCGTCGCTCGTCTTGCTGATGCGGCCGTAGGTCGAGCAGCAGCGGAACCAGATCATCAGGAAGGGCCGCGAACGGCTCGGCTGCGGCTGGGAGTCGGCGGAAGCCGCCCTCGGCGCAGGCGGCTGCGGTCGCCGAAGACCATCGATGTCGACGATGTCGCGAGGGTCTGCCACGGAGAAATCGTCGGCATGGATTGCCGAGGGACTTGAGCGGAATTGCGCGACGGGGGCCGAACGCCGGCCGCCGGGCGGGTTCAGCTTTCCTTCTTCGGGGCAGCGGGGGCCGCGGGCGCGGCGGGGGCCGCCGGCGCAGCGGGCGCAGCAGGAGCGGTCGCCGGCTTGGCGGTCGCCTTCATCTTGGCTTCCTCGACCATCTTGTCGGCCTCGTCCTTGGTGATGGCCTCGACCTTCTCCATCACCACATCCTGGCGCGGCCAGTCGCCCATGCCGTTGCGCGAGCCACGCGGGACCATCGCGATCGCGTCGACGACTTCCATGCCCGAGAGCACGCGTCCGAACACCGCGTAGCCGGAGCCGTCGCGCGGCTCGTCGAGGAAGCCGTTGTCCTTGAGGTTGATGAAGAACTGCGACGACGCGCTGTCGGCCCGTCCGCCGAGCCGCGCCATCGCGAGCGTGCCGCGGGTGTTCTTGAGGCCGTTCGTCCACTCGTTGCGGATCGTCGGGCGCGTGGCCTTCTGCTTCGCATCGGCGCCGAACCCGCCGCCCTGGACCATGAAGCCGGGGATCACGCGGTGGAACACGGTGCCGTTATAGAAGCCGTCCTTCGCGTAGGTCAGGAAGTTCTCGACGGAGATCGGCGCCTTCGCGCGGTCGAGCTCGACGACGATGTTGCCCATCGAGGTGCGGATCACCGCGTAGTCCATCGCCGCTGCGGCCGGCGCGGCTGCTGCGGGCGCGGCGGGCTTCGCGGGTGCGGTGGCGGGCGTCTCTTGCGCGTTCGCGAGAGAGGCGGTGGAGAACGCGACGATGGCGAGCGAGGCAATGAAGCGCATGGAAACTCCGTTGAAAGAGGGGGCGCGGATGATAGCCGAACCGATCGGCGCGCTGTGCGCGGGTTCGATGGCGCAACCGATTCCTGCGCAGCGCGTACGCGTCGGCTCGCATAGCATCGTGCCCCGCGAACCAGAGTCCGACTGAGCCTCCGAACCAGCGAACCCAATGACCACACTCGCGTCGAACGATTCGGGAACCGCCACGGCCTCAACCGAGGGCCTCGCTCCGTGGTGGCGCCGTGGCGCTGTGGGCCAGGTGCTCGACTTCTTCTCGAGCGTGAAGCTCGGCATCTGGCTGCTCGCGCTCCTCTTCATCTACTCGTCGATCGGCTCGGCCGGCATCGTCTACCCGGAGCATCCGAACATCTTCAAGGCGGAGAACTGGGCGCACGACCAGATCCGCCAGTGGCCCGGCCTCGAGATGACCGAGTTCGAGTGGTTCCACTGGTGGCCGTTCGACCTGATGATGATCCTCCTTTCGATCAACATCGTCGTGACGACGATCCGGCGGATCCCGTTCAAGGCCGTCAACTACGGCGTGTGGATGATCCATACCGGCATCATCGTCCTCGTGATCGGGTCGTTCATCTACTTCGGCACCAAGGTCGAGGGCGACACGCCGGTCGCGCGGCGCAAGGTGGTCGCGCAGTACACCGTGGCCGGCGATGGCGGCGAGCCGCGCACAGAGACGGTCGAGTTCCTCGCGGCCCCCGGCATCAAGTTCTCGCGCGGCAGCGGCGACAAGGAAGTCAAGTTCGAGGTCACCTCGGTCGATCCCGCGTGGGAACTCCTCACCGGCGACAACAAGGGCCAGCGCGCCTACAGCGTGACGGTGGCGATCGACCGCGACGGCAAGCGCTACATGCGGCAGCTGATCGCGGGCCACCCCGACCTGACCGAGGACCTGATCTTCACCGCCGACCCGCAGCAGCCCATGAAGCGCGCGGTCAAGGAGACGGGCAAGCCGATCTTCGACGAGACCATGTCGATGGCGCTCGACTACGAGCCGCAGCAGTGGCTCTACCTGCGCAACGAACTGGTCAAGTCGTGGGCGCTCTTCGTGCGCAAGCCCGGCGAGAAGGAGTGGATCGAGCGGCCCATCGAGGGCATGCCGATGTACAACGACTATGTCGCCGAGCCGTCGATGGTGTTCCAGATGACCGGAGACACCGTCCTGCCGAAGCGCGGGCTCGACATCAAGGTGCCTGCGGTCAGCCCGGCCGACCCGTTCCCCGATGTCGTCTTCGATGTGAGCGGATACCTCCGCTACGCCATTCCGCGCAGCCGCTGGGTCGAGGGTCCTGCCACTTCGCCGCTGAATCCCGTCACGTTCGTCACCATCGAGAGCGACCGCGGGCAGCGGGCGAACTACTCGCTGGTCGCGTTCGACCGCGAGCGCTCCAAGGCCGACGGAGGCCTGCTTCGCCTCGCCACGATCGCGGACGAGAGCGAGTTCGCGCCGCTGCTCAAGCAGCCCGCGATTGAGATCAGCATCCCGTCGAAGGGCGTCCGGATCCGCGAGGAGATCCGTGAAGTTGCGGCGGTGAGCCCCGATGCGCCGTTCGTCGAGATCAAGACTCCCGACGACGGCACGGACGGCGGACAGGCGCCGTACGCGTACCGCGTCGTCAATGTCAGCGACAACCTGCCGGTGGCAGGGCGCACGGTGTCGGTGGCGATCCTCGAGATCCGTACGCCGAAGGGCATCTTCCGCCGCTGGGTCTTCAGCGACCCGACGCTCACGCGCGATGTCGTCGCCCCCGACGCGTCGGACGCGCACGGCGCCCCGAAGCTCGAGGACGATTCGATCGCCGTCACCTACGAGCCCGGAAACGGCCTTGCGCTCGTCTCGATCGTGCACGGACCGGAGGCGGGCCGCATGCGGCTCGTCACCTCGATCGGCCGCGAGCCGAAGGTGCTCGAGCTCGCCGAGCGCCAGACCCTTGCGATCGACGGCGGCATCACCGTCCGCGTCGACGACCTCATGGAGCGCGCGGTGTTCGAGTCGAAGCCGCTCGTGATTCCGAAGGAGCAGCGTGAGCGCGACGCGATGGAGATCTTCGCGCAGATCCGCCTCGCCGCACCGAACGGCGAGCCGCAGTGGATTCCGTTCAACCGCTGGGTGTTCGATGCCCCCGAGCGCGTCCTGCGCAGGTCGCCGTACGAGCCGCGCACGATCCGGCTGGCCGACGGCCGCGAGGTCGAGCTGCTCTTCTCGCGCCAACGCCTGCCGCTCGAGACCAAGATCAGCCTCGAGGAGTTCGTCCTCACCGCGCATGTCGGCGGCTTCACCGGCCGTCAGGGGACGATCCGCGACTACACGAGCCGCGTCCGCTTCAAGGACGAAGGCGACGCGGCGTGGAGCGAGCCCGTCTCCGTCAGCGTGAACGACCCGATCGAGCACGACGGGCTTTGGTTCTTCCAGGCGCAATGGGATCCGCCGGACACCGACCCGGCCGAGGGCCAGCGCGCGAGCGCAGGCCTGAACTACACGGTGCTCGGCGTCGGAAACCGCAACGGCGTCTACACCCAGCTGATCGGCTGCTGCATCTCGGTGCTCGGCATGATCTATGCGTTCTATGTGAAGCCCGTCATCAAGCGCCGCCGCCAGGAGGAGGTCCTCGCAGGACTCGCCCGCGGCCGCGGCGTCGAAGGAGCGAAGGCATGAGCTGGATCGTTCGAATCCTCTGCGCGATGGCAGCGCTCCTCGTCTCCGTGCACGCGGTCGCCGCGCAGGCGGCCGAACCGGCGAAGGCGCCGGGTGGAACCGCCGGCGGAAACGCCGGCGGAAACGGGGGCGGCGACTTCGTCTCGCAGATCGACCTCAAGACGCTCGGCACGATCGCCGTCCAGAACGACGGGCGCATCAAGAGCATGTCGAGCTTCGCGAACGAGATGGTCGGCTTCGTGGCCGGTCCGCGCGCGATCGCAGGGCAGGATCCGCTCTTCACCTACTTCGACATGCTGTTCCGTCCCGACGCCTACCGCGACGCGGATGCGATCTATGTGAAGGGCGCGGGTCCGCGCAAGAACATCGTCGAGACGCTGCTGCGCACCGACAACTCGCCCGAGATGCAGGCGCGGATGAAGGCATTCGAGGAGCACGGGCTCATCAGCGAGACGCTGATCGTGAAGCCCGAGGTCATCGCGCTCCTCCGCGAGATGCGCAAGGACTTGATCCGCACGGCGAAGGTGGTCGACGCGATCGACTCCGCGCTCGGCGTGAAGGATCCGCGGTTCCTGCTCCAGCAGCTCCGCATCGTTCCGCGCGGCGACGGCGACATGCAGCAGCCGTGGCACGGCATCGAGGAGGTCATGTTCTCCGACGGCGCCCGTGAGCCCGTTCCCGGCTCGATGCTGCTGCTTGCGCAGAAGGGCGAGCCGCCCGCGGACCTCTCGACCGAGCAGCGTGCAGGCATCGCCGATGCGTGGCGCCTCTTCGTGAACTCGTGGCTCGCGGCCGACGCCGCGGGCGTGAACCGCGCGATTCAGCAGCTGAACACCAAGCTGTCGCAGGTCGACCTCGCGAACTACCCCGACCAAGACCGCCTGTCGTGGGAGCACTGGTACTTCAAGAACGACCACATGACGCGCGTGTGGCTCGTCTACATGGCGGCGTCGATCTTCCTGCTGCTCGGATTCGTGTGGAAGTGGCGCAGCGCGACCTGGATCGGCTTCGGCGTCTTCGGCATCGCGGTGCTGCTCCACACCTTCGCCGTGATGCTGCGCTGGTACATCTCCGACCGCTGGCCGAACTCGAACATGTTCGAGGCGGTGACCACGAGCGCGTGGTTCGGCTGCCTCGGCGCGATCGTGATCGAGTGGTTCACGCGCAAGACCGCGATGCGCGGTCTCTTCGCGCTCGGTGGTGCGGTCGCGGCCATGGTCGCGCTGATGGCGGCGCACTTCCTGCCCGTCCAGCTCAACCCGAACATCACGAACATGATGCCGGTGCTCCACGATGTGTGGCTCTACATCCACACGAATGTGATCATCTTCAGCTATGTGCTGATCTTCATGGCCGCCGTGTCGGCCGCGATCTACATCGTGCACCGCTGGTTCGGCGGCGCGCCCGCGTACGCGAAGGTCGGCGGCGCCGCGAGCCTGATCGTGACGGGCCCGCACGGCGAGCAGCGGATGGTCGATGGCCGCGCCAGCTTCGGCGAGGTCCTCGACGGCGTGACGATGGTGCTCATGGAGATCTCGTTCGTCCTCCTCTGGGCGGGCATCGTCATGGGCGCGATCTGGGCCGACCACTCCTGGGGCCGCCCGTGGGGTTGGGACCCGAAGGAAGTGTTCGCGCTGAACACCTTCATCGTGTTCCTCCTCCTCGTCCATGTGCGCCTCAAGGTGAAGGACAAGGGCATGTGGACGGCGTGGCTCGCGCTCATCGGGGCGGCGGTCATGCTCTTCAACTGGATCGTGATCAACTTCGTGATCACGGGCCTGCACTCGTACGCGTAAGCGGCAGGGGCCGTGCTGGCGCTGGGAAGCAGCCCTGAATTCGGGGCCAAGTGTCCAATTGGTCAACAATCTTTGGCGCGCGGCTTGCTTTGCGCGATGGCAGCCGTCATCCTGCGTACCAAAGGGTATGAAGACTCCTCACTC
>JBKCZS010000097.1:0-2921 GCA_046337925.1 bacterium
TTCGTGCAACGCGGAAGCCGAGCGATCCGTCCGCCTGGTAAGGCCAATCCCAGTCTCGATGAAAGGACCTGAGTGCAGCGTAGTCGTAGATGCTTCCCCCTCGGACCACACGCACTTCACCCGTTGCGGGTCCAGGCGGATCGGTCGACGGGCTCGACGCGTAGTAGGTGTCCGAGAGGAAGTCATTCGTCCACTCGGAGACATTCCCCGTCATGTCGTGTAACCCGAGCGCATTCGCCGCCTTCTGGCCAACAGGGCGCGTCTGGCTCACTGCGTTTCCGGTGAACCACGAGATCGTCCCCAACTGAGCCGCGTCGTCTGTCCCATTCGGGAAGCCAGGCATCGAGTGGTACGAGGTCGTCGTTCCTGCGCGATAGGCGTACTCCCATTCGGCCTCGGTCGGCAACCGCAGCCCCGTCAGGGCGAGGAATGGCTGGATCATGTTCCACGAGGTCCGCTCGACCGGACGGTTCAGAACCTGTGACCACGGCACTTCGGGGCTACCCTTCGAGAACTCGGATGGATTCGATCCCATCCACAGCATCCACTGCGCCTGGGTCACTTCGTAGCGGCCCATGTAGAACGCGCTGGTCAGCTCAACCGGATGAACGGGCAGGGCCCAGGTTTGGCAGCCGGTGGGCAGCATGCAACCCATGTCGAAAGTGCCCGACGGGACCAGCAGCATCTCGATCTGGGTCCCCCTGTCGCGCACGCGCCACGGGAGGCCGGTCGCGATGATCGCATTGCGCATCGATTCGTTGGTCACGACCGCGGGGTCGGGGTTCTGTTCGAGCACCTCGTACCAGGTCGGCGAGGCCGTGTAGGTGAAGACGCCGAGCGTCGTCGCGCTTCCGAAGCTGTTCGTCACCGTGACCGAGGCAGGTCCGACGGTGCCCGCAGGCGTCGTGACGCGCATGAGCGTATCGCTCAGCACGGTGATGTTGGTGGCTGGGGCGTCGCCGATCGACACCGCCGTCGCGGTCGAGAAGTTCCTTCCCGACAGCGTGATCAGCGTGCCACCGGCGGTCGACCCTTGGCCGGGCGCGATGGAGGTGACCGCCGCGACTGTTGCGGACCGCGCGGCACGGAGGCCTCCGTCGTTGTACACCGTGCCTGGCAAGCCGAGGAACCGCGCCGAGGAGCGAGACTCCCAAGCCGTCGATAAGTAGCCCCCTCCACGCGCGGCGCGCTCTGTCATTGCGACTGTCTGCTCAGGATTGATCGAGGGGCCCCATCCATAGAAGTCCCCCACATACCAGTCCCGCACCCACTCGGCGACATTTCCGGACATGTCATGGAATCCAAGACCATTGGCCGCCTTCTGGCCGACGGGGCGCGTCTGGCTTACCGCGTTCCCGCTGAACCACGCGATGTTTCCGAGTTGTGCCTCGTCGTTGGTCCCGTTCGTGAACTCTGGCATTCTGTGATACGCGGTGGTCGTGCCGGCCCTGTACGCCCGCTCCCACTCGGCCTCGGTCGGAAGCCGCAGCCCCGCCGGAGTGAGGAAGCTCTGCGCCTGGTTCCAAGTGACTCGGCTCACGGGTCGATTGGGAACCTGCGCGGCGGGCACCTGGGCCGAAGCGCTCTGGAACTGCGATGGATTCGACCCCATCCGCGCGACCCACTGCGCCTGCGTGACCTCGTAGCGGCCGAGGTAGAACGCGTCCGTCAGCGTCACGGTGCGGGTGGGGTTCTCGTCGACGGCGCAACCCGTCAGGTTCGATGGCGAGCAGCCCATGGTGAAGCTGCCCGACGGTACGAGCAGCATCTCGATCTGCGTCGCGTTGTCGCGCACGCGCCACGGGAGGCCCGAATCGAGGATCGAAGCACGCCTGCTCGCTGAGGTGACCACGGCGGGATCGGGCGCTGCCTCGAGCACGGTGACACCGGGCACGGTCGTCTCGAGATGGGTAAAGCTTGCTGGAAGCACCGAGGCGCCAGCCGCGGTCGACACGACGATGTCCTTCGCCGTGCCGACGGCGCCCGGCGGCGTGACCGCGAGGACGGTCGTCGGGCTGACGAAGCTCAGGCTTGTGGCGGCAGCATCGCCGACATGCACGGTCATGTTCTCATTCAGGTTGGTGCCCGTGATCGTGATCACGGTTCCGCCGACCGAAGGGCCCGAGCTCGGCGAGACGGACGCAATGGACGGAGCCGAGCTTGCCACCGAGCGCGCGACACGGAATCCGACGTTGATGAATGAGCTGCGGGGGTCGAAGCCCGTACGGCTGGAAGCGCGCAGCGAGCCAGGGGCCACGAAATACGAACCACCCCGCGCGGCCCGGAGTGCTCCGGACAACGGCCCCAGAGGGTTCGTCGATGGGCTCGACGCGTAGTAGTTCACATCCCTCCAGTCGTACACGAGTTCCAACACATTTCCCGACATATCGTGGAGACCGAGCGCATTGGCGGCCTTCTGGCCGACGGGGCGGGTCTGGCCCGGGGAGTTCGAGTTGAACCACCCGATGGAGTCAACCTGCGCCTCGTCATTTGTTCCGCTCGGGAAACCCGGCATGGAGTGGAACGCGGTCGTGGTGCCGGCGCGGTACGCGAACTCCCACTCGGCCTCGGTCGGGAAGCGCATGCCCGTCGCCGCGAGGAATGACTGGATGCGGATCCAAGTCACAGCCTCGACGGGCCGGTTCGGGACCTGGGCCGCGGGAACCTCCGTGCTCGCGGTTTGGTACGAAGATGGATTCGACCCCATCGCGGCGGTCCACTGCGCCTGCGTGACCTCGTAGCGGCCGATGTAGTAGGGCTCTGTGATGGTCACGGCGTGCACCGGGCTCTCGCTCGAACCGCACGCGGTCGCCGACGACGCCGAGCAACCCATGTTGAAGGTGCCCGGCGGGACGAGCAGCATCTCGATCTGCGTCGCGGTGTCGACCACGCGCCACGGAAGGCCGGTGGCGGCCATCGCC
>JBKCZS010000098.1:0-5710 GCA_046337925.1 bacterium
GATCGCCACCGTGTCGCCCGACCTCGGGCACACGCCCTTCAGCACCACGCCGCCTCCGCCCTGACCGAGCAGGCCCGTCACCTTGTACTCCCCCACCATCGCCGGGATCTCGAGCGGCGCGTTCGCCTCGTCGATCGCGCCAACAACATCGACCACCGTCCGAAGCGGGCTCTCGTTCTTCCGGTCGGCGTCGAGCATCTCGAGCACCTCCCGCTGAACTTCCTCCGACGGATGCTGCCGCACCCGTGCGCGCGCCTCCTCGTCCGAGAGGTCGCGGAGGGCGTCGAACAACGCCGTCACCTCGCGGTAGCGCGCGGCAGGGTCATCTGGCGAGGAATGCGTCGATCGGGGATCCATGAATGCACGGGCGCGGGGCTCCCCTCCTCACTCAAACCCCGCCTCACTCAGACTCTGCCTCACTCAAACTCCGCCTCACTCACGCCACGAGGCTCCCATCCTGTCGGATTACAAGAAATTGGGCCGGTTCACACAGGGGCATCGATTGAGATTCGGCCGCCGAGGCGAAAACTGCGCCTCGGCGACGGGCTCGCCGGACCGCTCAACCCTCTTTCCCGGCGCGCAGTTCCTTCGCGAACCACGCCCGGGCGGTCCGCCAGTCGCTGTCGACGGTGGAAAGCGAGACGCCGAGAACCTCGGCCACCTGCTCGTTGGTCAGGCCGCCGAAGACCTTCGCCTCGACGACCGCCGCCCGCCGAGGGTCGAATCCCTCGAGCCGCTCCAGCGTCTCGTGGAGGGCGAGGATCTCGAGCCAGTCGTACTCGACCGCGCCGCCCTCGATCGACTCAAGCGAGACGCGCACCGCGCCGCCGCCCCGCTTGGTGGTCTTATTGGCGACCGCGTGGTTGATGAGCACCTGCCGCATCGCCTTCGCTGCGACGGCCACGAAGTGCGAACGGCTGCGAAGCGCCTCGGGCGAACTGGCCGCGAGCCGCAGATACGCCTCGTTCACGAGCGCCGTCGGCTGCAGCGTGTGCTCGCGCGGTTGACCGCGCATGAAGGCCGCCGCAAGCGAGCGAAGCTCGGAGTACACCAGCGGCGCCAGCTCATCGGTCTTGGCCGCATCGCCGGCAGGCCTGCCGATCGGGGTGCCGTCGGGTGCACCTTCTTGGTCGTTCGCGCCGTTGCTCATCGCTCGGTATCCGTCTCCGGCACGGATTTCTCTCAACGAAACGACCACCCGTGGAATAGGCCGCTCCGGGTGAAGGTAGCAGCGGCAGCGAGGCACGCCAGCACCCGAGACCCGAATCGTCGCTTTACGCCCGCCGGGCGATGCCCGGGGCGGTCCAAGAACACCTTGAAGGTTTCGGCACGGTCACGGCGGCGAGGTGCGGAATCCGTCGATGTCGATATGCCGCCGCTGGGGCTGAGAGCCCCGCTCGCCCGCCACGGCGAGCCGCACCACGAAGCGACCGTCCTTGGGCGTGTGGACGCCGAGGTCGATGAGGTCGCTTGGTTCGTCCGACTGCGATGGAAGCACGAGCTCGCCTGGAACGGCAACGCCGTTCACGGTCACGAGCACCCGCGCGGCATTCCTCGACCGGACAAAGCGCCCGGTCAGGCGGCGTGGCGAGTCGTCGCGCGCGGGCACGACGAACTCGAACGCTTCACCTGCACTGAACGACAGGAGCCCCATGGTGTTGCCGCCGCCCCAGCTGTACGCGGGGCGCACCGCGCCCTGCTCGGTCGGACCCCAGTTCGAACCCTTCGTCCATCCCGAGATCAAGAGCTGCTCCGCTTCGAACCATTCCTCGCCCTGTCCCGCCGGGAAGAGTTCTGAAAGCGGCGCGTAGTTGCGCGGCGTCGTGACCGCCGGCATCGACGAAGGGTCGGCGAATCCGGCACCGCGGCTTTCGCCTGCGCGTGCGTACCAGAGGACGGAGTGCGAGAGCGTGATCTCGCAGCCCGGGAACGCGGCGGGCTGCACTTCGAGCGTCTGGACAAGCGACTGCGAGAACCGCACGCAATCGAGCGCGCGCAGCCGGGATGCGGACCACCGCCTGGCTCCCTGGCCCTGGTCTCGGATCGGAATCGACACGAGCAGCCCGCGCGCCAAACGCGGGAGTCCTGGCGCGCTCCCGAACGAGAGGTCGTAGGACGGGCCGGCGAGCTCGTCGCGGCCATCGATCTTGATGCGCTCGTCGCCGCTCGGCCACCAGTTCCAGAGCGCGGCATGTTGCGTGACGCACTCGCCGACAAGTACGCCGGCTCCGTCGACGCGCGCGAGTTCGACCTCGACAGGCGCGTCGACGACGAGCCGTGGATGCAGGCGCCACGCGCCGTGGAGAAGCTGCGGCTGCTCCGCCGAGGTCCGCGGCTCGACCCGCGTGACTTCGAGCGCGCAGTCAAGCGACGATCTACCTCGGTTGACGAGCGCGATGCGGGCGCTGCGCGCGAACGGCATCGGCAGCCGGAACTCCATGGCGCCGTTCGGGCCGACGCGGCGGAAGGCGTCGGCCGTCGGGCCTGTCTGCTCGCCGAGGCCGATGAAATGGCCAAGCGGCATGCGCACCGCGCCGGTCCCGTCGAAGTCGCATTCAACCCAGAGGTCCCGCACCGCTGCGCCCGCCTGCATCGGATCGATCTGGATGGCGAGCGTGCGGATCACGCCGCCCCGCTCATCGCGCGGCTCGACCGTTCGCTCGAGGCGCCCGCCCGGCGCGAGCGCTGCGGCCGACAACTTGGCCGGATTGCCGATGGAGAGACGCGTCCGCGCGTCCGCCTGCAGCGTCGCAAGTTCGCTTCCGCTCGTGGCGCGAAGCCATTCACCCGTCAGCCGCTCGACCCGTGCGCCTTCCGCAAACGAGACAGACTCGATGCGGTAGAGATCGGGGCGCCGGTCGAGCGTGACGACGCACGACCGCTCGAAGGGAATCGGAAGCACGCAGTCGATGGTGCCCGAGACCTGCTCGGCGTCCCCCTGCGATGCCGCGCCTCCCGCCGCCATCGCCTGATGCCACACGGCATAGGGCGCGAGCCGAGGCACGATCGACCGCGCGACTTCGCGGAGCGGCCACTCGATCGACGGCACCGACTCGCCGTCGAGGCGGATGCGGAGCACCGCGTCGCGCAGCACGGAGGACGACTTCACCACGATGCGCGTGAGGGCGCCCGCGCCACGGACCTCGGCGAGCACCCACTCCGATCGCCCGTCGACGCGGTCGACGCGCAGCGCATTTCCCGAGTCCGACTCGGAGTACCACGCGGCCGGCTCCGTCGGCGTGATCGAGCCTTGGTCGCGCGACGAGTACACGGCGCTCGATGCGACGGGCAGCGCGACGAGCGACTCACGCGACTCGTCGAGAAGCGCGCGGAGGAGCGAGGCGACATCGACGACGGGCGGCTCGTCGGCCGCGCCGCGCGCGGGGGCGGAGAAGCACGCGACCATCGCGGCGAGGGCGCACGCCATCACGGATGCGAGCCTCATGGCGCGCCTCCGTTCGACGCTGGCGCCGCGGGCGCCTCGATGAGGCGGACCGAGCCATCGATGAAGCGCACCGCGAGCGCGCGGCCATCGGGCGACATCGCGAGGTCGACTGCATCACGGTCGATGTTCCATGGCGCGAAGTCGAGGGCCACGAAGATGTTCGCGCCCTGCTCCGCCTCGTAGATGGCGATGTCGGCGTCGCCCGTCACGGTGATCGCGCACGACCCGTCCGCAGCGATCGCGGCATCGAGGGCCGTGGATTCGGGGGAAGCGCCAAGAGGGCTCTGCCAGACGACCTCAGGCGCGCCTCCCTTGCTCATCTCGATGCCGACGAGCATCGCAGGCGATCCGCCGGCGGCCGCGACCGTGGCGACGGCCTTGCGCGCGTTCGGGGTCGACGACACGCTGCGCACCGCGCTCGGAAGCTCGCAGGAGCCGAGAAGTTCCGCGCGAACCGCGGAAGGCGTCGCCGTCACCGCGTAGTGCAGGAACCGGCCGCCCGCACCGAGCACGAAACCGCGCTCGGTGGCCGCGATCGACAGTGGTGCGTCGGTCGACATCGGCGCCTCGATGCCAGTGCGGCCGACCTCGGCACCGGATTCTGCGAAGAAGCGCACGACGCCCGACGCGCCGTCTGCAACCGCGAGCACCGCGCGACGCGTTGCATCGGCCGATGGATCCGCGAACGAAAGCACCGCGAACGGCCGGCCGGCAACCGCATCGCTCGCGAGCGGCCATCGCTCGAGCCTCGTGCGCGAGGCCTGTCGGTCGCGGTCCCAGTTCCACCAGAAGACGCCCTCTGCATTCGAGACCACCATGCGGCCGCCGTCCGCGAAGGCCATCCGTCCCACGGGGCGCGACACGCTTCCGACCGACGGCACAAGCACTTCCTGCAGAACCGAGCACCGCATCAACTCGCCCGAGGTTTCGCCGATGAACAGGCTTTCACCGTCTTCGGAGAACCCAAGCGAAAGCGGCGAAGACCGAAGGCTGACGGTGCCCGCAAGTTCGCCGGTCGCGAGGTCCCACACCCGCAGCGTCCCCCTGCGCTGATCCGGACGATCGCCGCACCCCGCCACAAGCAACCCTCGGCGCGGTTCGACCGCGACGACGACGATCGGGCTCGAAGCGAACGGGATCGTCCGGGTGATCGATCCGTCCGAAGGATCTACGACCAGGACCGAACCCTCCCGCGTGCCGACGAATGCGCGTGCTTCTCCGTCGATCGATGCCGAGGCGAGGCAGTTCATCGTGAGCGCCGCCAGCGGCACCCTGCGCGGCGCCGCCTCCGCGGCATCCGTCCGGCCCGCCGCGCCGCTCGGACGCAGTCTCCACGCGAACATCGCATCATCGCCCTCGACGGCCGCCATCAAGACCCCGTCGACCATGCGAACGAACACCCGGCCCGCATCGCCACCGCGCCACTCCAAGTTCGCCCGCTGCACGGCGCCTGTCTCGAGATCGACGGCCGCCAGTAGTCCGGCACGGTTGGCAAGCGCGATCGTCGTGCCGTCGTTCGACCAATCGATGTCGTCGATCGACGCGAGCGGTGATTCGATCGCGTTGAGCGCGATGCCATCGGCGACCGCGCGCACCAGCAGCCAGCCGTCGGGCGCATACGCGCGTACGAAGCGCGTGCCATCGGGCGAGATCGCGATCGGCGCCGATGCGTACGGGCTATCGACCCCCCGGCGCGTCGTTTCGCGCAGGTCGAACACCGCGGTCGAGACGCCGGTCTCGCCTTCGCGAACGAAGAGAAGATCTCCGCGCGACTTGATCTCGTAGGGCCCGTAGAACACGAACGACTCCAGCGATCCCATGTCGAGGAAGCGGCCGAGCGCGCGCCATGCCCAGTTGCGCTTCGATTCGGGAACCGCCGCGAGAGAGGTCCGCGAGGTTCCCAGCTGCCCCTTGTCGACTTCGAAGGCCGCCGAAGAGAGGTTGAACCGCATGGCGACCTCGAGTTCGGTCGCGCGTCTTGCACGCTCCAGCCGCTCGGTGACGACGAGGTGGGTCACATATCCGAGCGAACCGACCGCGATGGCCGCGAAGACCGCAAGCGATGCCGCGTAGGCCGGATACCGCTTCACGAAGCGCCCCATGCGCACATGCCACGGCAGCCGCCGCACGCGCGTCCGCTGGCCGCTCAGGTACCGCCCGAGGTCCTCGAGCAGCTGCTGCGCGCTCTGGTAGCGGTCCGCCGGACGCTTCTCGAGGAGCCGCGACACGATGATCTCGAGGTCCCCGCGCAGGCCCCGGTCCACA
>JBKCZS010000099.1:0-12348 GCA_046337925.1 bacterium
TCGGCTTGTGTGCAGGCGCAGTGTCTGCGACGGCCGCCTGAACGCCATGCTTCCGCTCGACCGACAGTTTGCAGAATCGATCGACGGCGTCGCGCGAGCGATCGCCGAATGGACCGTCACCGCGCTGTACGAGCGCAGGCCCGACATGCTTGCGCGCTATGGCTCCGACGGCCGCGCGCTGTGGAAGGCGGAGCTGCTGAACCGGCTGCAGCATCTTGCGGAGGCGATGGCGGCCGATCGCCCGCAACTCTTCGTGATCTCGGTCGAGTGGGCGAAGGCGGCTTTCGCGGCGCGCGGGATGGACGAAGCCGACCTCGTGATCAGCCTCGAGGTGCTCGAGGAGACGCGGCGCGAGGAGCTGCCGACGCAGATCGCGGCGCGCGCGTCGCGGTTCATGCGTGAGGGAATCGAGACGGCCAGCCGCGGCGAGTCGAACTGGGACGAAGGCGTGCTTGCGAGCCCGATGGAGGCCGCGGGCGCCGATACCGAGCGCGCGCGCGCCTACCTGCGCCATCTGCTCGAGCGGCACCAGTCGCGCGCGGTCGATGTGCTGCTCGACGCCGTTCGCGCAGACCGCAGCGTGGCCGAGGTGTACGAGGCGGTCATCAAGCCGGCGCTTGGCGAGATCGGCCGCATGTGGCTCCTCGGCGAGGCCACCGTGGCCGACGAACACTATGTGACCGTCGCGACGCAGAACGCGCTGTCGGTGATCCGCGCGAAGCTGCCGCAGGCACGGCGCAACGGCAAGCGCGCGCTCGCCGCGAGCGTCGGCGGCGACCTGCACGACATCGGCATCCGCATGGTGGCGGACCTCCTCGAGAGCGAGGGCTGGCAGGTGGACTGCCTCGGCGCGAACATGCCGACGGCGGACCTCGTCGAGCACACCGTCGACGAAGTCGGCCGCCAGCAGTTCGACCTGATCGCGCTCTCGGCGAGCACGGGGCTTGCGGTGCGCGGCATCGCGAGCGCCATCGACGCGCTTCGCGCGGCGTGCCCGGAGACGCGCGTGCCGGTGATGGTGGGCGGCGGCGCGTTCGCGATGGTGCCCGACCTGTGGAAGGTCGTCGGCGCCGACGGCTGCGCGACGAGCGCGTCGGACGCGGTGCGCGTGGCGCGCGAACTCGCGAAGCCGTGAGGAGCGCACGGGCGCACCGGAACGCAATTCAGCGTAGAAAATCTGCTTGAAACTTTTCCGACGCGGAAGGGTGTCGCGGCAACGCGGGTTACGATGCGCGCGCAAGAGAGCCCGCGGGGGTGCTCTGCATGGGGAATCCTTCGAGCGGTCGTGCTCGAGCAGGCAGGAGAAGAGACGCGTGGTTCGACGAGCAATGAACTGGACCATCGGGATTGACGCGCCGCGGCACCTTGCGCTGGCCGCGCTCTGCGTTGCCTTCGTGGCGTGCGGTCCCCTCGGCTGCAAGTCTGATCCCACTACGGCAGGCCCCGAACCCGAGAGGAAGATTGGCGATCCGACTCCTGTCGGTGAAGAGCGGCTCGTGCTTGCGTCCGACGCGCGACGGTCGCGCGGCGCGGGTGCGACGACAAGTGCTGGGTCGAGCGCGACGGGCACGGGCAGTTCGGGCGGCACGAGCGCCTCGAGCGGTTCGTCAGCGAGCGGTTCGTCGTCGAGCGGTTCGTCAGCGGGCGGTTCGTCGTCGAGCGGAGGTTCTGCCGGCGGTGGCGCGCAGTCGTCCTCGGGCGCGAGCGGGTCTGGCGCTACTCAAGGTGGCGGTGCTCAAGGTGGCGGTGCTCAAGGTGGCGGTGCTCAAGGCGGCGGTGCTCAAGGTGGCGGTGCTCAAGGCGGCGGTGCTCAAGGTGGCGGTGCTCAAGGCGGCGGTGCTCAGGGCGGCGGCGCTCAGAGCGGCGGTGCTCAGGGTGGCGGCGCTCAGGGTGGCGGTGCGAGCGGTTCGAGCTCGGCCGGAGCGGCGTCGGGTTCTGCAGGCGGGCAGTCGGCGAGCGGCTCAAGCGCCGGAAGCGGCGGGCAAAACGGCGGTGGTGGCAGCGGGAACGGCGCTGCTTCCGGCGTCCGAACGGGCACGCAGGCAGCTGCGCCAGCTGGATCCCAAGGCCAGCCGATCGACGAGCGCACGGGTCAACCGGCGAGCGCGGCCCATGGTGGCGGAATCGGCGGCGGAACCGGCGGTGGTCAGGGCGGTGGCGGAGACGGACGCGGTGCCGGTGGAAGCCCATCGCCGCAGTCCTCGCCCGATGCCAGCGAAGCCCCTGCGAAGCCGAGGAGTCTGTTCAGCGATGTGAACCCTGCTGCGAAGGATGCATCGAGCGGTGTCGATGCGCCGAGCGCAGCGCCCAGTGCGGCGAAAGCCGACGACGGGCAACCGCGCGGAGGCGGCGGCAACGAGCCTCGCCCCGACTCCGGTACTCCCGATGATCCGCCGCCCGGTGGCAAGGGCGACAAAGGCGTCGGCTCGGGCGAAGTCGACGCCGCGGCGGCAACCGCTTCGTCGCCCGAAGGAGCGCTTCGCGCAGACGACGAGGCGAAGGCCGAACCTGTCGCCGAGGAATCCGCGGAGCCGGGCCAACCCGACGGTTCGGCCGACGGCGGCGACACAGGTAGTGCCGAGTCCGCCAAGACGCCGCAAGCGGACATCGAACTCCCCGACCTCGATGTCAACCGAATCGAGGGCGACAAGACCATCTTCGAGCGATCCGGCGAGACCGAGCGGCGCAACTCGCATCCCGTCACGGGCATCTGGGAGCAGGTCGCCGGCCCGAACGACTCGGACTTCGCTCCCGGCGGCTACGAGCGATCGGTGCTGATGCTCAATCCCGCGCTCAAGACGGCGGCGATCTACCGCGTCTTCCGCGGCGACATCACGCTCGTGATCGGCGGCGAGCTCTCGCTCGATGTCGACGAGGTCCGGCCGCGGGTCACCAACGGCTCGCTCGCCATCCGAGAGGACGCATCGTCGACCTCGCGGTTCCGGCGCACGCCGCTTGCGCTCGGGGGCTCCCCCGCCGTCACCGTCGCACCGCCGGCGGGCGATGGGCCGTGGCCGCTCGAGTGGAAGCGCGAGGGCATGGAGCTCGTCGTCGGCGGCAAGCGGTACACCGCGATCACGCGCGACGCGTTCGAGAAGGTGCGCCGCGGCGGTGGCGACATCGCATCCGAGGCCGACAAGGCCGATCGCGTCGAGGCGCGTCCAGCCGAGGCCACGACGCAGCGGATCAACGAGACCTCGTTCTTCGGCCTGCGCGGCGGTGGAAAGCGCATCTGCTTCATCGTCGATGTCTCAGGCTCGATGGCGGGCTTCAAGCTCGATCGGCTCAAGCAGGAGCTGATCGGGACCATCCAGTCGCTGAAGCCCGACACGCAGTTCTCGATCGTGTTCTTCGACAGCGAGACGAACACCATCTCGCAGCAGTGGATGAAGACCGACGCCGACAAGCAGAACGCGGTGCAGGTCATCACGAACCAGGGCGCCGGTTCGGGCACCGATCCGACGGGTGCGTTCCAGTTCGCGTTCGGCACACTCAATCCCCTGCCCGACTGCGTCTACTACATGACCGACGGACAGACGGACGCCGATGTCCTCGGACTCCTCCGCAGCTTGAACAAGGGGCCGAGCAAGACGACCGTGCACACGATCGCCTTCGGCGACCAGAGCCTCGAGTTCGTGATGAAGCAGATCGCCGCCGAGAACAACGGCACCTACATCTTCGTGCCGTGAGGCGTGCCCGGCCCGTCAAAGGCCGCGCGGCGTCCCGGGGATCCAGTTGTCCTTGTAGACCGGGAGCGGCGCCACGCACGGAGAGAGCGTGTAGTTGAAGCCTGCGCCGAGGAACGCCTCCTTCGCCACCGAGAACGAGTCGAACGAGTCGCTCGCCACATCGAGGAGGATCATGTCCTCGCTCGGGTCGAGCGAGGCAAGCAACCGCTGGAACGAAGGGTCGCGCAGCAGCGAGGCGACATCGGTGATCGGGATCCCGGCCCCGGGTCGCAGCGGAATCGTGCGAGTGAAACCCTTCGCGTTCATCCCGCGGCAGCTTCCGTCGAGCCGGCAGGACGAGGCGACCGCGTAGCGATCGTCCCACTGCGAGAACCGCGCGCATGTGTCCGGGGTGCGGTTCGACCAGTCGCAGACGGGGTAGAGCCGGTCCTCCCACACCACGATGGTGTAGAGGCGCAGCTCGAGCGCGCGCTCGAGCGGCGTGCGCATCGTGCGGTCCTTCGTGCGGCGCGCCGTGTCGAGCGCCGACTCGAGCCGCTCGATCTCCTCGCGCAGGGGCTCGATCTGCGCACCGATCGACTCGAGGTTTCCCGTCACCGACTCGACAGCGGCCGAATAGCGCTCGACCAGCTCCTCGCGCCGCTTGATCTCGCCAAGCGCCGCCTCGACCCGTTCGACGGCCTCGGTCTCGGGTTCGACTTCGGTCGCGGCCGCGGAGGGAAGCTTCGCCAGTTCCCGCTCGAGCTCCTCCGCGCGCGACGCGAGCGCCGCAATCTGGCGTTCGCGCTCGATGTCGATCGAGGCGAGGCTCGACTCCGTCTTCCCCGTGGTGGAGGTCAACGCCAGGAGCGCGGCGATCAGCGACACGAAGATGATCGTGCCGAACATGTTGCAGATCGTGTCGAGCAGCAGCTCGAGGCTCTCGTTCGGGTCATGCTCGCTTCGCTTCATGAACCGCCCTCCCCGCCCGCGGCGCCCGCTCCCGGAAAGACGGGCGACACATAGGAGCCCTCGGGAATGAAGTCGAGGCCGAGACGAGGACGCTCCGCCTCCGGCATCGCCGCGATCGCATCGAGGATGGTCTGGTAGAGCGGCAGGCCCGACGGCGTGACCACGAGCAGGATGTACGACGGGCGCTCCTGCGCGAGCACCTTGAACAGCTTGAGGGCGTCGAGCGCCTGCGCGGCGATCGTGCCCGCGGCGATGCGCGACGACGCGCCGTTCTCCGCATCCGTCACCACGACGCGTGCCGCCGAGATCTCGAACACGATCGGCCGCAGCGGCTCGGCCTTGTCGAGGATGAAGGTGATGCGCTTGCGCCGCTCGAGCTGCAGGAGTTCCTCGGCGATCTGGTCGCGCACCCGCGTCAGTTCGAGCACCTCGCGCAGGCTCGCGGCCTCTGGGTGCGCGACGAGCAGGTCGCGAAGCTGGTCCTCGAGTTCCCGGGCGCGCTTCTCGAGCGACTCGAGCTGCGACGCGCTCACGAGCAGTTCCTGCCGCAGCGACGCGCGCTCGGCAAGCGGATCGGAATCGGGCCGCGCCGACGCCTGGCGCACCGCCTGCTCGAGCGCCGCCACGCGGTCGGTCAGCGTGCGCTCGCGTTCGGTGAGCGGAATCCCCGCGTCGATCGACACGCGCGCGTCCCGCACAGCGTCCGCGGTCACCTTCGTCACCTGGATCAGCAGGATCATGGTGATCACGATCGTGATGCCGATCAGTGACAGCAGCACATCCTGGAAGGAGAAGAATGAGACCGGGACCTGGGCGCCCGCGCGCCGGCGCATGTTCAGGACTCCTTGCGCACGATGCGCACCCGCGCGACGACCGCGTTCGAGCACGCCGAGCGGATGTCGTCGTAGAGCTGCTCGTCGGCGCGGCGCACCGCCGTCTGGATCAGATAGATGATGAGCACCGCGATCAGCGCCTCCGCGGTCGTGATGAACGCCGTGTCGAGGCCCTCGAGCACGGTCTTGAGCTTCTCGGTGATCTGCCCGACATCCTGGCCCGCCACCTTCATCGCCTCGCCGAACCGTCCCATCGCCTGCGTGAGGCCGACGACGGTTCCGATGAAGCCGAGCACCGGAATCGCCCACACGAAGCCGCGCAGCACCGTGTAGCCCGAGTCCATGCTCGACTCGTCCTGGTCGCCGCGGCTCGACAGGATCTCGTCCGCGTCCGACACGCGGCCGAGATTGCGCATCATGCGCAGCACGCCGCGGCACCGCGCGAGGAACAGGAAGCGCGTCGGGTCGTCCACCGCGCGGTCGATCGCATCGATCACCGCGTCGGCGGTCGTGTCGGTCAGCACGAATCCCGAGTCCTCGGGCACGAAGGCGAGCCGCAGCGCACGGGCCTGCGCGCGGATCTTGAGCATCTTGATCGCGAGGAAGACGAGCGACCAGATCGAGAGCAGGATGATCGGAATGGGAATGCGGCCGAAGCCGGTCGAGTATTCCCACACCACGCTTCCCCACTCGCCGTCGCGGAACGCGTAGGCGGCGCCGAAGAACGCGGCTCCGACCACCACGGTCAGCATGAAGCATGTGAGCGAACTCGGCGTGGTTCCGCGGCCGGTCGGAAGACCGAAGCGAGCCTCGGGATCGAGGCTGTGGAACCGCAGCATGGGTGCACCCGATGCGGCAGGCGGGTTCGTGGCGACGGTCGATTGCATCACGGATTCAGTCTCCTAAAGACAAGGATCGGTCCCTTGGGGAGTTGCGTCGGACGGACGACGGCGCCGTTCTGGACCGTGACTTCCACGAGTTCCCAGGCCGGGCCGGCCTCCTGCACGATGAAGTAGCGGCCGGAGTCGCGCCGGGCGGAAACCACGCGCGCACCATCGCCCGCGGCCGGCTCGATCACGCCCCACGGCATCAGCGCCTGCAGGATCCCGGCCGCCCGCGCCTGCTCGGCGCGCGCTTCCGCGAGGACGGTCGTGAGGTTCGGGAAACGCGCGAGCGCCGCAACCGCCTCGCGGCGTGCCTCGCGGAAGTTCACTTCGGGCTCGTACCCGGCGCGCGCCCAATCGGCCACGGCGGCGTTCCGGGCTTCCTTGCGCAGCTGCTCGCGCCACGCCGCCAGCGGTCCCGCAAGCACCGTCGGCGCGTGTCCGCCCTGCTCGAGGATGTCGCTTGCATCGCGCATGGCGCGGAGCCGAAGCAGCGGGTCGGCCTTCGAGGCCGCGATCGCGACGAGAAGGTCGAGCAGGACAGCACGCACATCCGAAACCGACGCGCCCTGCAGCCGCGCGACCGCGTCGCCCCACGCAACCGAAACCTCGTTGAGCACCGGCTTGCCCACGATCTCGTCCGGCCGCACCGAGAGGATCGAATCGAGCTTCGCCGGATCCGCCATGAGGTCGCCGAGATTCTCGACGGCGCTGTTGCGCGGGTCGTTCGCCCTGAGCGTGCGGCGGTAGAAGCGGCGGTCGTTCACGAGCGGCACTTCCTCGAGTTCCGCGATCCGCGCCGCCGACAGCTGCTGCAACACGCGCTCGGGCGTCCAGATGCTGCCTGCGCTCGTCGGATCGAAGCGCGCGGCGATGCCCTTGAGCGCCCCGGTGAACGGACTCGCCGGGAACTTGCCGAGATAGTCGTTCACCAGCTCGAGGACGCGCTGGTGCTGGTCGGGCGAGACATCGCCATCGAGCTTCGGCCCGAGCAGCGCCGCGAGCTTCGGACGGTGGTCGTCGCGCCAGGTCTGGATCGCCTGCCACGCGACGCCCATGTCGCGCGCGGCCTCGAAGTCGGTGAGCCGGCGCTGCCGCGCGAGGATCGCGCCGTGGTTCGCGAGGACTTCCGCAAGTCGCTTCGAGAAGTCCTCCTCGACCGTCACCGGCGAGCAGAGCCGCGTCGGATCGAGTTCGCGCAACCCGGCCGCGAGCGCCTCGGCCCGCGACTTCGCCTCGGTGATCCGCGCGTCGACCGACTCGATCTTGAGCGCGATGCGCGAAACGCCGGTGTCGTAGCCTGCGGCGGCGGCCTGCGCCGCATCGAGCGCGCCTCGCGTCGACTCGAGCGCCGCGAGGTAGCGGGTCCACTCCTGCGGGTCGATCTGCTGTGCGTCCGGCCAGGCGCTCGGCAACTTCCACGGCTTGAGCGACGCGTCGGCCGCATCGACCGCCGCGCGCGAGGCGCGTTCGGCCTCCTGGTCGAGTTCACCAAGCCGTTCCACGCGCCCCCGCTCGACGCGGTCGAGCGCGACGCGCTCAGGCTCCTCGGCCTCGGCACGCGCGGCATCGAGCAGTTCCTTCATCGCCACCGTGCGGGCACGGGCGGGCTTGCGCTCGAGCTCCGCCGCAAGTTCGGATGCCAGCGCCTTGAGCTCCGCCGTCCGCGACTCGCGTGCCGCAACCAGCGTGTCGGCCCGTGCGAGCGCCGCGGCAAGCGCAGCGTCCGGCTCGCCTTCGCGCGCGCGGATCTCGCCCGCGATGGCGCGCGCCTTGTCGGCCTCCTTGGCGTCCACCGCGGCCGTCAGCGCCGCCAGCTCGCGGGCGCGCTCGCGCGACTCGGCGGTCGACCGGATCACCAGGATCCCCGCCACGCCGACGACAAGCGCCACCGATGTGGCGACGACCAGCAGCAGGCGGTGACGCCGGCGCACGCCCTCCCGCTCGGCCGCGACATAGGCGACCGCGCGGTCGAGCAAGCCCGCGGGCGACTCGCGCCGGGCATCGCGAAGCACGGCGATCTGCCGCTCGATCTCGTTCGCAGGCTTCGTCTCGTTGAGCATCCGCTCGAGCCGCTCGACCTCTCCCTCGAACTGCGCGCGGGCACGCTCCTCGTTCTCGAGGGTCGTCAGCCATTCGAAGGCCGGTTGCACCGACGCGGCCAGCGCCGGGTCGGGCATGCGGCCCGTCTCGAGGTTGGTGCGGGCCCACGCCTCCTCGAGGCGCAGCAGTTCAGTGCGGTCCATCAGCGACGCAGCGTCGTGGATGCGCGCAGCGAGCGCCGTGTAGCGCTCGCCGGCTTCGTCCGCGCGCAACGGCATCGTCCGCGCGACGAGCTCGTCCTTCAGGCCGCGCGGAACGCTCGCGATCCACTCGCGCGTGTCGAGCGCAACCAGCGCCTCGTCGAGTTCGGCGCGCGTCGCGCCCGGCTTGTGGCGCAGTTCCGCGATCTGCCGGATCCACGCCGTCTCGAGCGCCTCGATCTGATCGAGCCACATGCGGTTGCGCTGGTCGACCGAACGCAGTTTCCGAAGGATGCGGATGCGCGTCGGAACCGGCTCGCCCCGCAGCGCGCTGATGCGCAGCGCGTCGTGCAGCGCACGGTGCTCGGCGGCGCGGACCGGAATCGCAGCGAGTTCGTCGATCTCCGCCTGCGTCGGCATCTGGAGGCGCGCAGCCGCTTCTCCGAGGTGCTCGAACCAGAATCGCCCGATCGTCGAGTCGCTCGTCGGCAGCGTCCTCAGCGCTTCCGCCTGGCGCACGAGGTCGGGGAAGTCCTCGATCACCGACGCCGCCTCGCAGACGAGGCCGCGCGACGCGAAGTCGAGCGCGCGGTCGATCGCCTTGCGCATGCCGCGCACGCTTGCCTCGAGATCCTGCCGAAGCGTGTTCAGGGCGACCGCATCGGCGCCGGCCTGCCGCGTCTGCTCGAGCAGGGCTTCGCGAATCGATCGGATGCTTTGGATCTGGCTCATGGTGGAATCAGTGGGTGCTGCGGCGCATCACGCGAGGAAGAGCGCAAGCGCGATCGCGAGCGCGACCGCGGAGTAGGCGAAGAGAAGGAACACGGCGAGGCGCTGTCGATGAGCGTCGGGCGACCGAACGGCCGCGCGCATCTCCGCCTCGATGCGCGGTGCGGAGGCAGGACGCGCGTCCTCCTCGAGGGCGAACGGAACCTGCGCAGGCCGGTCAACCGCACGCTGCGCACCCACGCGCACTTCGAACGACGAGGGCTCGTCGATGACGGGCGCGGCCTGCAGCTCGAGATGCACGCGCGTGCTCGGCGCCGCGCGCACGGACGACTCGACCGCGCTGCCGACGCGCGCTGCCGCCGCGGCCGCGCTCTCCCCTGCGGATCCCCCGCGCGCGACCTCGATCGCCCGCACTCCGGGTTCGGCGAGCATGGCGCGCACGCCGCTCGCACCGGCGCGCAGGAAACGCAGCTGGCAGCGCCCGCCCGCGGGCAGCCGCTGGAAGCGCGTCGAGAAGGTCACGAGCCAGCGCTTCTCGGCCGGAATCAGGGCGAGCACATCGCAGACGAGCGGCAGCGCGTCGACCTCGTCTGGCAGCACGACGCAGCAGACGCTGTTCGGCGCATCGAGCAATGCCTGCGCGACGACTCCGGCCCAGCCGCGATCGAAACCTGCGGCTTCCCAACCGAGCGCGGGCCGCGGCCCCTCGTCGCCCTGCGGAAGCGCGGGACCGGCGCCGCGCTCCTCGGCCCTCGGCGCCGATTCGCAGAAGCCGGCGAACCGCGAGAGCATCCACGCAGGCCCTGCCCCCGCGCGCTCGTGCGGCTCGATGACCACATGGTGCGCGATGCGGTTTGGCCGCCCGCTCCAGTCGCTGCCGCACGGCGCCGTGCGCGAAAGCACCGTGTAGCTCCTGCCCTGCGCCGACAGGATGCGGTGCGCCCAGTCGATGCGGTCGGCGCCGACCGCGCGCGTCCGGTCGAAGTCGTAGGCGCTCAGCTCGGCGAGTCCTGGTTCGAGCGAGGCGGGAAGCCCGCGCGTCAACAGCGCGATCGCAAAGCCGCTGTCGCCGCGGACGCCCTTCTCGACCGAAGTATGGACGAACTCGAAGCTCATCGGCGCGCGGACTCCGGAAGGAGCCCTGGGAAGAGCTCAGGGAAGAGCTCAGGGCGCGCCTCGCTCAGCGCAACGACCAGCGGTGCAGCGGGCCACACGGGCCGCACATCGCGCGGCCGGATCGTGAGGCCTGCGTCGCTGCTCGCGCGCGAGGGCGGCTTGCCGAGCCCGCTGAACGGCACGATGCGGAGGTCGGGGTCGAGCGTCCGAGCCGTCGCGAGGAGTTCAGGCATGTAGGCGGTGAGGAAATCCGCACTCGCCGCATGGACGCGCCGCAGGACTTCGCGCGACGGCACCGCCACGCTGTTGCGCACGGGGATGTCGTCGAAGTCGGCCTTGATCTCGGGCGTCGCGAGGTGGCCCCAGATGTCGGCCTTCGCCAGCGCCAGCACGATGCGGCACGGCAGCCGTTCGGTGGCGCCGAGCTGCCGCAGCCGCCGCACGCGGTTTGCGGCCTCGATGAGCACGAGATCCTGCCGCTGCTCTGTGCTGCCCGCGCCGCCGAGCGCCTGCACCGTCTCGCGTCCGCCGAGCCGCTCGATCACGCGCTGGTCCTGCGTCGGATCGACCACGAAGATGAGCGCGCGCGACACGGCGAGATGGCGCGTCACCGGCTCATGCGGCAGGTCGCGGCCGGGCAGGAAGTGCTCGCCCGCGTTGTCGTACAGCGCGAGCAGCTGGCGCTCGCCGTTGCGGCCGATCACGAACAGCTGCGGCTTTGGCGCGGTCCACGACGCCTCGTCGACGCGGAACGAGCGGTAGAGCCTGCCTGAGAGGTCGGTCTTCGCGATCATCGTCGGCTGATCGGGCGTCGCCGAACGGAAGAGCGACGACTCGAGCTCGACGGTGAGGTCGTTCAGGTTTGGGTCCGCGTCGAGGAACTCGAAGCCGTCGACCACGAGGCCCGAGCGCAGCGAGAAGCTGGCCGCCGCGAGCATGACCGACTTTCCGCACGCGGGCGCGCCGACGATCGAGAGGATCGTCTGCGGCAGTTCGATGACGGGCTGCGGGAGCTCGAGATGGCAGCGCTTGCACGCGAGGCGCGTGCACGATGCGCCGAGCGGATCGACCGCGCGGGCCTGCGCGTCGAAGCGGCTCGGGAGGAAGCGCAACTGCGCCGACTCGCCGAGCACCGAGTCGCCGCGGAGACCTTCGTGCTCGGAGATGAACCGCACCTGCGCAGGCGGGAATTCATGCCAGCAATGCGGGCAGGTGACCGAGGAGACGAGTGTGCGCATCGGCATGGGCGTGGGTCAGGGAGTGGTCGACGGAGTGGACGGCGGCGGCGCGGGTGGCGTGCTCGGCGCCGTCGCGGGTGGCGTGCTCGGCGTAGTCGCGGGCGGCGTGCTTGGCGGCGGCGCGGGTGGCGTGCTCGGCGAAGGAGCGCCGGCCCCGACACCTGCGGTCGGATTCGCGCCGCCCACCGAGCTGCCCGCGCCCGCCGGCCGCTCGAGCACGACGATGAGGTAGCGCGCCGCGATCGACTCGCCGAGGAAGAAGGTCCGCACGGCGATCGAGATCTCGAACCCCTGCTGCAGCACGGCCGGCACATCCGTGCCCGGCAAGTTCACCCGGATCGCCGACGCCGTGCCGTGCGCAGGATTGAGATCCTGCCCAAGCCCGCGGAACTGCTGCCCCGTGATCTCAACGATGTCGAGGTCGATCGAGCGGTCGCGCGGCAACGCAAGCACCGCGACCTCGACGCCGCCCGAGCCGATCACGCGGTGACCGTGCATGCCCGTGCCAGCCTTGTCGGTGACGGCGATGCCGCGACCCGTCAGCTTCCAGCCGTCGGCCTCGAGCAGTTCGAGAATGCCGAGGAAGCCCGGGAAGGTGCTCCATGTGCGCGCTTCATCGACGATTCCCGGCTCGGGCAGCGGCTCGCCCGCGGCCTCTCTGATCT
>JBKCZS010000100.1:0-11277 GCA_046337925.1 bacterium
GTAGCTGTGCGCGGCATCCGAAAAGCTGATCCCCATCTGGAAGACGCCGATGAGGATGCCGCCGATGATGTTGATGAAGGTGATGAGCAGACCGGCGATCGCGTCGCCCTTCACGAATTTCGAGGCACCGTCCATGGCGCCGAAGAAGCTCGACTCGTCCTCGAGCTCCTTGCGGCGGCGCTTGGCTTCCTGCTCGTCGATGAGGCCGGCGGAGAGATCCGCGTCGATCGCCATCTGCTTGCCGGGCATCGCGTCGAGGGTGAACCGGGCGGCGACTTCCGACATGCGCGTGGCGCCCTTCGTGATCACGACGAACTGCACGATCACGAGGATGATGAAGATGATCGTTCCGACGATCGCGTTCGAGCCTGCGACGAAGTTGGCGAACGCCTGGATGACATGGCCCGCTGCGGTCGATGCGGTCGCGGGGTCCTTCGACTCGATCGACAGGATCAGGCGGGTCGTGGCCACGTTCAGCACGAGGCGGAACAGGGTCGTGGCGAGGAGAAGCGCGGGAAACACGCTGAAATCAAGCGGCTTCCGCATGTAGATCGTCGTCATCAGCACGATGGCGGCGATCGCGATGTTGAGGCAGATGAGGAGGTCGAGCACCGCCGACGGCAGCGGCACGACCAGCACGCCGACGAGGCCGAGGAACGAGAGCGGCACGATGAGGTGCCGGTACTTCGCGATGAGGTGAAAGACCTTCGGGATGCCTTGGGCCTGGGTTGTGGTCGCGTCTGCCATCGCTTCGTCGCCTTCCTTCGCTCCGGGGCCTCATGCCTCGGGGCCTCATGCTCCGGTCACCGCCGTCCCTCGGTCACGCCGCCTGCCCGCGGCCGGACATCACGCCACGGCCTTGCCCTTCAGCCGGTACACATAGGCCAGGATCTCCGCCACGGCCTTGAAGTGGTCCGCCGGAATCTCCTGCCCCACCTTCGCCTTCGCGTAGAGCGCGCGCGCCAGCGGCTTGCGCTCCACGATCGGGATGTCGTGCTTCATCGCGATCTGCCTGATGCGGAACGCGATCTCGTCGGCGCCCATCGCCACGATCTTCGGCGCCGCCATCGTCGCCGCGGCGTACTGGATCGCCACCGAGATGTGCTCGGGGTTGGTCACGATGACATCCGCCTTCGGCACCGCGGTCTGGAGCCGCTGCGTGGCGAGCTGCCGCGCGATCTTCATGCGCCGCTGCTTCACCTCGGGATCGCCATCGGACTCCTTGAACTCTTCCTTGACCTGCTGCTTGGTCATCCGCAGGTCGCGCTGGTGCTTGAAGCGCTGCACCGCGTAGTCGACGATGCCGAGGACGATGAGTGCGGCGCCGGCCTGCATGGCAAGCGTGAGTCCCATCGAGCCGATCTCCTCGAACCCGCGCAGGAGCCCGACCTCGGGAAGCGCGACGATCTGCGGCAGGATGCCAGTCGCGAGGCTCCAGGCGATCCAGCCGACCACGACCACCTTGAGGATGTCCATGGCGGTCTTGATGACGCCCTGCATCCCGAAGATGCGGCCGAAACCGCTCACCGGATTGAGGCGTTCGAACTTGGGCTCGAGGACCTTGTTCGAGACCATGAAGCCCACCTGCCAGAGGTGCGCGAGCACGCCGATGAGCGTCGCGCCGAGGATCAGCGGCACGCCCGCGAGGAACGCCTCGATGAACGGCGGCACGAGCGTCTCGACGACCTCCTCGGGCCGGATGCCGCTCGCGAGGTGGTCGCCGACGAGCGACTTCTCGAGCATCGACGCGAGCGAGCCGAGGAACGGCTTGATCGTGGCGGACAGGACGAGGACGGCGCCGAGCAGCAGGATCGCGCTGGCGGCGTCCTGCGAGCGGGCGATGTTGCCCTCCTCGCGCGCCTCGCGGAGCTTCTTCGGCGTCGCGTCCTCGGTGCGTTCGCCCATGTCGTCAGCCATGGCTCCTCCTCATGCGGTCGGCGTGCGGAAGTCGAAGTTTCATGGCGTGGCCCCGCCTTCGCCCTGGGTCGCGACGAGCAGCGCCTCGAGCGCGCCCACCGTGCCGTCGACGAGCGCCTCGTCGATCGCCGCAAGCGACGCCACGATCACCGCGAGGCCGAAGATGATGCGGAGCGGGAATCCGATCGACATGATGTTGAGCTGCGGAACGCTTCGCGAGAGATAGCCCATCACCACCGTCTCGAGGCAGACGATCGCCAGCAGCGGCATCGCCACGCGGAGCCCGAGCTCGAACGCCGCGCTCAGCGCACCGGTGAAGATCCCGAGGGGCGATGTGGTGGTCTGGCCGAGCAGGATCCCGGGGATCGCCGTCGCCGGCAGGACCGCGAAGCTCGACACGACCGACGACACCATCGACTCGAGCCCGCCGAGCGCAAGGAAGATCGCAAGCGCGAGGAAGAAGAAGATCTGCTCGAGAGAATCGGACTCGTCGCCGAGCGCGGGGTTGTAGAACCGGGCGAAGCCAAGGCCGATCTGCTGGCCCATCGAGAGGCCGCCGAACTGCGCCGCGTACAGCGGCATCGACGCCATGAAGCCGATGAAGACGCCGATCCCGAACTCGAGGATCATGAGCCCCGCCGTCATCGCGAGCGTGACGGTCGTGGGAAGCATCGCGTTCGACGAGACCGTCGGGTAGATCGCAAGCCCGAGCGCCACGACCAGCATCGCCTTGATCCGCATCGGGATCGCCGACGACGAGAGGAGCGGCCCCTGCACCGCCATGCCGGAGACCCGCGACAGCACCATCAGTGCCGGCGTCAGGTGCAGGGAAAGGACTTCGATCGAGTTCATCGCAGCGGACCACGGAGGCCGGATCAGGAGCCCGTCACGGGCGACCAGGAGAACATCTCCGCGGAGAACTCCATCATCTTCACGGTGATCCACGAGATCATCGCGATCGTCACGCCGACCATCGCGATGATCTTGGGCACGAACACGAGCGTCTGCTCCTGGATCTGCGTCACGGCCTGCATCACGCTCACCACGAGGCCGACCACGAGGCCGACCACGAGGATCGGGGCGCTGATGAGGAGCATCAGCATGAAGGCGTCGCGCACGACATCGATTGCCTCGAGATCCATCATGTACCTCCGAGCGGAGCCATGACTCCGCTGAGCAGCGACCCGACGACGAGCGACCAGCCGTCGACGAGCACGAAGAGCAGCAACTTGAACGGGAGCGACACCAGGACCGGCGGCAGCATCATCATGCCCATCGAGACGAGCAGGCTCGAGATCACCATGTCGATCACGAGGAACGGCAGGTAGATGCGGAACCCGATGAGGAACGAGGTCTTGAGCTCGGAGATGACGAACGACGGGATCAGCGTGAGGAGGTCGACATCGCGCTCCCAGGTCAGCTGGTCCGGCTCGGAGACATCGACGCCGCGGTGCTCGAGGATCATCAGCACCGTCGGCACATTGCCGGTGGCCTCGATCTGCGCGATCATGAACTCGCGCAGCGGCTTCTTGGCGCCCTCCCACGCGACGAGCTGGTCCTTCTGCTCGCCGCGCGCGTACGGGCCGAGCCCCTCGTCCCACATGCGCGAGAAGGTCGGGCCCATCGCGACGGCGCTGAGGAGCACCGACAGTCCGACGATGACCTGCGACGGCGGCAGCGTCTGGGTGCCGAGTGCCTGGCGCAGGAGGCCGAGCACGACCACCATGCGGGTAAAGCAGGTGCAGAGGATCAGGATCGACGGTGCGACGGTCAGGACCGTGAGGAGGAGCAGGATGTTGAGCGCGGCGCTCAGGCCGCCCTCGAATCCAGGCACGCTCTTGCTCGCCTCCTCGACCACGCCGATCGGGTTGAGCGACTCGAGCGCCGGCACCGCTTGCGCAAGCAGGACCATCATCGCATCGCACCTCGGCGGCGGGTCAGGTCGATCGTCTCGATCTCGGCGCCACGCACCGAGGCAGGAAGGCCCGAGCGCGTGTCGGCGCGCTGCGGCTTCTGCACGACGCCACGCTCGCGCGCCGAGGGCGCGTCGAACTCGCGGTCGGAGTTGCGCAGGAGCGAGTCGAAGGTGAACTGGTCGGTTCCGCGCGAGCCGGCCTCGCAGCGGGCGATGAGGTCGGCGACATCGGCCTGCGAGGTGAACTCGCTGAGCGTCTGGATGCCCTGGGCGCTCTGGTGCGTCACCAGGACGCGGCGGCCGACCTTGATCAGCACGATGTGGTGGCCGCGCGCGAACGGATACCGAGCCAGGACCTCGACCACGCCGGAGGGGCGCTTGCCGCCGCCGAGACGGTTGCCGAAGCGCTTGAGGAGGGAGCGCGTGACGAAGATCAGCGCGATCGTTCCGGCGAGCGCAAGCGCCGTCGGAACCACCTGGCCCATGAAGGCGCCCTCGCCCTCGGCTCCGGCTGCGAGCGAACGCGCGTTCTCCGACTGGGTCGCAGCGGTCGCAGGGTCCTGCGCCGCCGGCTTGCCCAGCGGACGGCCCGCGGGCGCCGCACGCTTGGTCGGCGGGATCGCGGCTCCCGGCTCGAGTTCGGTCGGGATCACGACCGAATCGCGCTGCGGCGCTTCGACCGGGTCAAGCGAGGTGAGTTCGACCACGCCGCCGGTGCCGATCTGCGTGGGAGTCGGGTCGGCTGGAGCCGTGACTGGCGCAGTGGCGTCGACCGGAGCATTGGGAACCGGCGCGCCACCTTGCGTGGTGCGCGCGGCTCGCGGCTGCTGCGCCGCCTGCTGTGCGTGGGCCGGCGCCGAGACGAGCGCCAGGAGAAGAGCGGTGATCGCGGTCCGGCAACGCCGGGTGCGGAGACACGGATCCGTGCTTTGGTTCTGCATGCGCCATCCTGGCTTGTTGTCCCCGGGCTCCGCCCGAGGTCGTCCGCGTGCCTCGTTCCCGCGCTGCGGACGCGCGCGGGGGCTCCTCAAACATCACTCGCCGTCTCTGGTTCTTTCGCGTCTTGCGTCCGAATCCCCCGACTTGCGGCGATGGCTCGCACTTCCTGCGCGAAACTCATCCCGCCGCGTCGTACGGCTCGAGGATCTCGCTCACGCGCACGCAGAAGTTCTCGTTGAGCACGAGGACCTCGCCGCGCGCGATGCGGCGTCCGTTCACATAGATGTCGACCGGGTCGCCTGCGGCCTTGTCGAGCTCGACCACCGAGTCGGCGTTGAGCTTGAGCACATCCTCGACGAGCATC
Organism: bacterium; assembly: GCA_046337925.1. Classification (GTDB taxonomy): domain Bacteria; phylum Planctomycetota; class Phycisphaerae; order Phycisphaerales; family SM1A02; genus QWPT01. The sequence continues at coordinate 5,136 of JBKCZS010000100.1, forward strand.
TTGGTGCGGCCGAGCTCGATGCGGACCTGGAGCGACACATCGCCGAGGACGCCGATCCCGCTCGCATCGGTCGAGTGCGGCATCGGGCGGCTGAAATCGGGAAGCCCCATCGGGGCGGGACCCGTTCCGGGGGCGCCATCGGCAGCTGGTGTTTCGTTTGGTTCAGGCATGTTCAGGGCTCTTGGCAGGCTCCGCCTGCGCTTCCTGAGCGTCGCGCGGGAAGGCGTCCTACCTTCCGAGAACGCGCGACGGTCGTTGATCGGCTGCGCAAGGCTTGCGCCTGCAGAGAATCGCCGCGGCAGCGTTGGCCTTTCACGCGCAGTTCCTGCGCGCCTCGCGGATACCCCGCCGCGCACCGGCGGCGGACAAAAAGACGCGCGCCGCAGGGACGCTGCGGCGCGCGATCATTTCGTATGGAAGGCCGGGGTCAGCGGTTGATGCGGATACCGGTTCCGACCACGAGCACGCACCGGTCGACCACCGACTTGCCGTCGGTCGACTTGTGGTCGAAGCGCTCGCGGAGCACGGTCTCGACGCGGCGCGTCAGGGTCTCGAAGAGCGGCTCCTGGAAGTGCGTCGGCTCGGCCGTGCGCCAGATGCCGCCGACCTTCGCGCGGATCTCGTTCTTGCTGCGCTCGATCTCGTCCTTGACCCAGGTCTCGTCCTTCTTGCGGACCTTGACATAGATCTCGGTTTCGTACAGGTAGCTGATGCCGGTGCGGTCGTTGACCAGCCGGTCGTCGAGCACGAGCAGCTCGACGAGCTTCTCGTCCTCGGGATTGGCCACCACGACGGGCTCCGCCGCCTCGACCTGCTTCGGCCCGCCGCGCGCGAAGAGGAAGAACAGCACGCCGCCCTCGATGGCCAGCAGGAGGACCACGATGATGATGAACTTCAGGCCGCCCGACTTCTTCGGGGCCTCGGCACCGTCACCCTCGGACTTCGATTCCTTCTTGTCAGCCATGGCGTTCGACCTCCCTGACCCACGCTCGCCTGCCCGGACCACGAATGAAGGCCGCACGGCCCTCAACAAGCGATCCCAGACGGGCGATCCACGACGCGTCCCCGGGTTCGGTGACCGAGGGTTCGTGGTGGGAACATCGTCCCGCCGGGGGCGCGTCTTGAGGGTTTCGCCGCGCGCGGGTCACAACGGTCCTGCGGGCGCGGCCGAGAAGGCCGTCCGGACGGGTCAAAACGGCCGCAGCACCGCAAGCGCCCCGGGCCTGACCGCGATGGCGACGCGCGAGACCGCCCCGAGTGGCGCGGGGTCGCCGTCGATCTGAACGAGCGCCGGGGCCGAGGAGTCCAGCACGACCGAAGCCCCCCGCCGCTCCCGCAGCAGCGGATGCCTGCGGTGGAGGCCGGTCCACAGGAGCGGGATCCATGGGGCGAGCGCGGCGGCGGAATCGGCGGGAATGAACACCGCGTCGAGGAGCCCGTCGTCGTCGACGGCGTCCGCCGCGGGGTTCAGGCGAGCCCCATAGTGCCTCAGATTGCCCACCACCACCATGCCGCGGCCGAGCGATTCCCGCTCGCCGTCGATCTCCCAGCCGAGTTCGCCCGGACGCCACGACCGCAGGGTGCGCACGATGGGCGCTGCGTAGCTCCAGTGCGAGATCCCGCCGCGCCGCATCGCGGCCAACGCGTGCACCACATCCGCGTCGAAGCCGATCGAGGCCATGATCGCGAAGGGAACGCCATCGGCATCGGCGAGGTCGATCGCGCGCGTCCGCCGCGACTCGACCGCGCGCGCGATCGCCGCGGGGTCGTTCGTCATGCCGAACGCCCGGGCGAAGAGATTCTCCGTGCCGCAGGGCGCGTGCCAGAGCGGGACCCCGGCCCGGGCGGCGTGATCCGAGACGAGGCGGATCGCACCGTCCCCGCCGGCGACCACCACCGCGTCCGCGCCGACGAGCGCCGGCGCGAGCCACGACGAGGGATCCGAACGCTCGGTCGGGACGAGCAGACTGTTCCAGCCGCGCCCCGTGAACTCGCGCGCGATCGCCCGCGCGACGCCTTCCGAGCGGCCGGAGCCGGAGATGGGGTTGTAGACCAGCGCGACTCGCATGGATTGCACCCACGATGTTCGCCACCAAGCGCCGTTTGAGGCCGCGGCGGTTCGCGCGTACCATCGGCCCCATGCCGCGTCGGCCCTTCACTTTCCTTGCAGCGACCTGCATCGCCCTCGGTGCGACCTCGCTCGGCTTCGCGCAGGCCGAGCAGTACACCCTGGATTCGCTCGACCGGTGGAAGAAGGTCGCCGACATCGACCCGGCCAGCGAGGAAGCCCAGCTGCTCGCCGCGCGCCGCGCGCTCCTCAACGGCGAGGCCTCGCGCGCCAAGAACCTCGCGAACGCGTTCATCGAGCGCTACCCGCTCTCGCGCTACCGCCCCGACGCGCTGCTCATCCGCGGCGACGCGACCCTCGCCGAGGGCGACGAGTACGAGGCCCTGTTCGACTACGAGGAGATCGCGCGGCGCTACGCCGGAAGCGAGGTCTTCATCCCGACGCTCGAGCGCGAGCTCGAGATCGCGACCTCCTACGCGAAGGGCCTGAAGAAGCGCTTCTTCGGAACCGTCCGCATCCTCGACGCGAGCGAAGAGGCGCAGGAACTCCTGATCCGCATCCAGGAGCGCCTGCCGGGCAGCGAGCTCGCCGAACGCGCGGGCATGGAGCTGTCCGACTTCTACTTCAACCGGCGCGAGATGATGATGGCGGCGGAGTCGTACCGCCTCTTCATCGAGAACTACCCGCGCAGCGCGCAGGTCACCAAGGCGCGGATGCGGCTGATCTACGCCTACATCGCGGGTTTCCGTGGTCCCGAGTACGACGCAAGCGGCCTGCTCGAGGCGCGCGCGAAGCTCCGATCGCTGCAGGCGCTGCAGCCCGGCCTCGCGCAGCAGATCGGCGCCTCCGCGATCCTCAGCCGCATCGAGGAATCCGAGGCCGCGAAGTTCCTGTCGACCGCGTCGTGGTACCTCGAGGTGAACGACCCGATCTCGGCCGAGCAGTCGATCCGCCGCCTCGTCCAGCGCCACCCCACCTCGATCGCGACGCTCGAGGCGCTGCGCATCGTCCCGGACATCCTCGAGCAGCTGCCCGAAAGCGTCGTCAAGAACGCGCCCGACTACCGCGCGCTGCGCAAGGCGCTGCTGAAGGTGGAGTGGGACGAGATGCCGTCGGCTCCCGAGATTCCCGAGCCCCCCGCCGCACCCGTGGCCGACGTAAAGGCCGACGTACAGGCCGACGTAAAGGCCGACGTAAAGGCCGCCGTGAAGGAGGGCGCGAAGTGATGCGCCCCGCCCGTTTCCGTCCGCAGCTCGTGCTTGCCGCCGCGGCGTGCCTCGTCGGGGCGCTCGCCGCCGGCTGCGCATCGTCGCCGAACCAGGGCTACGCGGCCTCCAGCCCCTATCCGACCAAGTACCGCAGCGTGGCGCTGCCGATCTTCCGCAACCAGAGCTACATGCGGAACTTCGAGACGGACCTCGCCCACGCGCTCGTCACCGAGGTCGAGCGCTCGACGCCGTACAAGGTCATGTCCGAGGTCGCGGCCGACACGATCCTCCGCGGCACCATCACCGCGGTCGATCTCGTCGAACTCTCGAAGGACCCCGCGACCGGCCTCGCCAACGAGATGATGGTGCGGATCCGCGCCGACTTCGAGTGGGTCGACCTCCGTAGCGGCGAGCGCATCGTCGCCCGCGAGGGAGTCGAGTCGACCGCGCTCTTCGTGCCCTCGTATCCGGCGCGTGAACCGCTTGAACTGGGCCGTTTCGCGGCGGTCGAGTCGCTCGCACGCGACCTCGTCGGCGCGATGCAGTCGAACTGGTAGCCCGCGCGCGGCCGTTTGCATCGCAGCGTGAAACCCAATCCGCGTTTCCGCCGAAATTCGACCGAACCTGACGAGTTCTGGTCACGCACGCATGTTGCGATTGCCGACGATGGATTTGTCGGTCGTCCACGGGCAAGTGTCTAGAATGGCTGGCCCCGAGCGGCAGAGAGTCCACCGAATGCACCAAACGCCCCGCCCGTCCAACTCCACCGCCCCCGCCTCGCGCGACCTGATCCGCGTGGCGATGTCCGATTCCGACGGCGGCAACCGCCCCGGAGGCAACAGTGGAGGCAACCAGCCGGGCGGACCGAACCAACCGCAGCTTCCGCCCAACCGCGGCGGCCGGCAGGTCTTCGGCTGGGTGCTCGCGGCGTTCATCTTCGCGCTCCTCATCATGGCCTTCAGCTCGCCCTTCGGCGGACAGAAGGAAGTCAAGTGGAGCGACTTCGTCAACCTGGTGAAGTCGAAGAGCATCGAGGCCGAGTCGATCGTCATCGAGGGAAGCCGGGTCACCGCGAAGGTGAAGCCGAACACCGCGGGCTGGAGCGAGAAGAACGCACAGCCGGTGTTCGTGGTCGTCATTCCCGACCAGGACTACTACCGCAAGGACATCGAGTCGGCGGGCTACGACTTCAAGGTCGTCGAGCCGTCGTACTGGCCGATCATCCTCGCGAACCTCCTGCCAGTCATCCTCATCATCGGCGTCATCTGGTTCATCGCGCGCTCGATGCGCGGCGCGGGCGGCGGCCCCGGCGGCATGCTCGGCAGCTTCGGCAAGAGCAAGCACCGCATGCAGACGAAGGAGCAGGTCAAGGTCACCTTCGGCGATGTCGCAGGCGTCGACGAGGCGAAGGAAGAAGTGCAGGAGATCGTCGAGTTCCTCAAGAACCCCAAGCGATTCTCCCGCCTCGGTGGCCGCATTCCCCGCGGCGTGCTGCTCTCCGGCCCTCCGGGCTGCGGCAAGACGCTGCTCGCCAAGGCGATCGCCGGCGAGGCGGATGTCCCCTTCTTCTCGATCTCGGGCTCCGATTTCGTCGAGATGTTCGTCGGCGTGGGCGCAAGCCGCGTGCGCGACCTCTTCAAGCAGGCGAAGGAGAACTCGCCGTGCATCATCTTCCTCGACGAGATCGACGCGGTCGGCCGTCGCCGCGGTGGCGGCTTCAGTTCGGGCGGCCATGACGAGCGCGAGCAGACGCTGAACGCGATCCTCGTCGAGATGGACGGCTTCGATGCGAACACGCAGGTGATCGTGATCGCCTCCACGAACCGTCCCGATGTGCTCGACCCGGCGCTCACCCGCCCCGGCCGCTTCGACCGCCAGGTCACCGTCAACCTCCCCGACCTCGTCGGCCGCCGCCAGATCCTCTCGGTGCATGCCAAGAAGGTGAAGCTCGCGCCCGATGTCGACCTCGAGCGCGTCGCCCGCGGCACCCCGATGTTCTCCGGCGCCGATCTCGCGGCGCTGATCAACGAGGCGGCGATCATCGCCACGATGGCCGACAAGGACTTCGTCGAGCTCGCCGACCTCGAGGAGGCCCGCGACAAGGTCCGTTGGGGCCGCGCGAACAAGAGCCGCAAGATCGAGCAGCAGGAGCGCGTCGCGACCGCCTACCACGAGGCGGGCCACGCGGTGCTCCAGGTGCTGCTCGAGCACGCCGATCCGCTCCACAAGGTGACGATCATTCCTCGCGGACAGGCGATGGGCGCGACCTTCTCGCTGCCCGAGAAGGACCGCTACGGCTTCGGCCGCAAGCATGTCCTCGCGACGCTGCGCGTCCTCTGCGGCGGCCGCATCGCCGAGGAGAAGAAGACCGGCGACACGAGTTCGGGCGCCTCGATGGACATCAAGATGGCGACGCAGTACTCGCGCGCGATGATCCTCCAGTGGGGCATGTCCGACCGCCTCGGCTTCGTGAACTACGCCGGCAGCGACTCGCGCGAGGTCTACCTCCCCGAGAAGGACTACTCGCCCGAGACGGCGCGGATCATCGACGAAGAGACCCGTCGGATCATCGACGAGGCCTACTCGCACGCGCAGCAGATGCTCACCGACCACTGGGACAAGGTCGTCGCGGTGGCCGAGGCGCTGCTCAAGTACGAGACGCTCCTGCGCGACGATGTCGACCGCCTCATGCGCGGCGAATCGATCGGCAAGCCGACGGTGGCCGACCTGCTCGCCGAGGAGAACGCGCGCGCGAAGCCCGCGATCGGCCTCAAGCCCGCGGACGACCAGCCCGGCACGGAACTGGGCGGTCCGATTCCGAGCCCGGCGTGATGCTCGAGGTCTGAGTCATTCTCGAGGTCTGAGT